>JAZFRP010000177.1:0-2859 GCA_036445715.1 Candidatus Humimicrobiaceae bacterium
TGTTTTTATTCCTGGTATAAAAAAATAGTCCCGCAATTATAAGCAGGACTATTTTTTATCTTATAATGTTCTTTACTATTCAGTAAGTATAGCCTCTGTCGGACAGATTTCAATTGCTTCTTCTAAACATTCCTCATCATTTTCGTCATAATCAGTCTTGGTGATTTCAGCTACATCATCATCTTCATTTAATTTAAAAATATCGGGACAAGTTTCTTCACAAAGTCCGCAGCCTGTACACAGGTCAACATCTATTAGTACTTTCATGGAAGCCCTTTCTACTTAATATTGTTTTTGTACCCCTTTTAATACAACATTCTAGAGTAATATACATAATTTTTTTGCCTATTTCAATAATAAAATCCTTTTATTTTTTAAGAGCGGTCAAAGTAGTTTTTTTAGGCTTATTATGATTTTATTCTTTATTTAGGAATAGAAATCTATTATAGTCCATCAAGACTGAATAAATCACTGGTACTTTTATTGTGAAAATTAAAATATTTTAATAAAATCTTTGGAGTGATTATTATAATTAAGAGAAAATCAAAATAGTGGGATCATTAAATATATTCAAAAAGTATATAATATTGAGCAAGCCAAGGTTGGTCTATCTTCTTTTCTTTACAGGTTTTACAGCGATGGTGATTGCCGGTTCATTATATGGATATGACTGGTTCAAGATAATAATATTGTCCCTGGCCATAATCCTGGGGGTAATGGGCTCAAACGCAATGACTAATTTTGTGGACAGGAAAATAGATGGGATAATGGAAAGGACAAGGAAGAGACCGATACCTTCGGGAAAAATAAAACCCCGCGATGCGTTTATTTATGCGATCTTGATGGTGGCAATAGGGACCATCATGGCAGGCATAATAAATATATGGAGCGGTGTTTTTATTTTACTCGGTTTTCTGGATAGTGTAGTCATATACAATGTACTGTCTAAAAGAAGAACACCTTTAAATATAATACTTGGGGCCCCGGCAGGAGGACTGCCTGTATTTGCAGGGTGGATAGGTATTACGGGAAGACTTGAGTTGCTCCCGGTCATGCTTTTTATTCTTATTTTGATCTGGACCCCAATACATATATGGAGCCTGGCATTTTTTTATAGGGAAGATTACCGGAAAGCAAAAATACCTATGCTGCCTGCCATCCTGGAAAATAAAAAAGTATACATACTGCTCGCAGTACTGAATTTTATCATGGTGGGTTTTTCCATATATATCGGTTATCTTTATTCTTTAAGTCCCGTATATTTTATTGGCTCTATTGTACTTGGGATCATTATTATATTCTTCAGCCTGAGGCTCATTATCAGGGAAGAAGAAAAAATATCCTGGGTGCTTTTTAAACTTTCAAGTCCTTACCTTGCTATTATTTTTATTATCCTGATCATAGAATTTACAGTCATTAAGTAATGTAGGTAATACTCTTATAAATATCCGTATAAAAATACAAACTTCAATATAGCCGGTAAATAGATAAAAAGTTTCTCAAGAGAAAGGTTTATGGAATATAAAAAAACAATCCTGGATAGAAGTTTTTATATCCGCGATACATCTATAGTAGCAAAGGATCTCCTGGGAAAAGTACTGGTCAAAGAATCCGGAGGTATTACAATCAGCGGCATTATAGTTGAGACCGAGGCATACTATGGTCCGGATGATCCCGCCAGCCATGCTTTTGGGGGCCCAACTCCCAGAAGCAGAATAATGTTTGGACAGGCAGGTATGGCCTATGTATATCTTTGTTACGGGGTCCACTGGTTATTAAATATTGTGACTGAAGTGAAAGGAACTCCCGGAGCCGTACTTATAAGGGGATTGGCACCTCAGGAAGGGATAGGTATCATGCAGAAAAGGAGAAAGATCGCTTATGCAGGCTCCAGGCTAACAGATGGTCCAGGAAAACTTTCGATCGCTATGGATATCGACTCTTCTGATAATGGAAAGGACATGACTGACCTCAAAAGTGGTATCTATATAGCAGAAAGTGATATGGGGAATAAGGATCTTATTATTAAGAATACCAAAAGGATCGGTATCAATAATGGAAAAGATAGGTTGTTGAGATATATTGTAATTGGATTATAGGTACATTTTTACTATAATTAAGTTGATCATCAATGACTGTGGAGGGATTTTAGTGACAGATTATACAAACCTAAAAAAATTGCCATATATTTCAAAAAGAATGTTTATAATAGAGAATATTTGCAAGAAGAGATCTATTGACCTTGAGTATCTCTTCGGGCTCTTTAACCTTTATAATAGTAAAAACAGCGGAAGATGGTTCTGGCAGAAAGCTGCTTTTACGGGTCCGCTAAAAACGGCTTATGATAATTTTAATAAAAGTATAGAATCGATCGTCAAGGATCTTAAGTTTGGGGATCAGGAAAAAACTGTTGCCCAAATCGAAGATGCTGTAGAACCACTGGATAAACTTCTGACATCCATGGAAATGAGTAGTGAGATAAATAGGGATAATGACATGGAACATGTAAAGAGTTTCCTGGATAATAATCTAAGAGGCCTGATCAATGATAGTATGAAACCCTTTAAAAAGGCAAGTTAAGAGCCTTTCCGGGAACTGGGACCCGGACCTGTAGCCGGCAGGGATCAAATGAAAGTTCCTGATCCACCTCAAGGGAAAAAATACTACTCTTGTTCTTCGATTTCAAATGTTTCTGGATATACCCTATTTTCCTCATAGACCCTGCCGCCAAAAAATGACAAAAGATCAGCAGTATTGAGTTCTATAAGCAGCTCATATTCCCCGGACTCTATTTTGATCTCTACGCTTTCGCCTGATTCAATATAAACAATATAGCTTTCTGTGGTCCCTTTTAGGTAT
>JAZFRP010000178.1:0-5681 GCA_036445715.1 Candidatus Humimicrobiaceae bacterium
CAAAACCAAGCGCATCTGTACCGCAGCGGACCGCTACCTCCGCATCACCGGTATTTGTTATTCCACATATTTTGATCCATACCATAATATACTCCGTAAAATAATACTTCCTTCAACCATGCCGTCCTATGAAAACTTTCTGCCTTACAGGGGTCCCTCCAATGGACAGCAAATAACCCAGTCCCTGCTTATATTAGCCCCCTGACAGCCAGTCCCTCCCTGGTCCGGTCAAGTGCATCCTCAAGATCAGGACTCTGCATAAAATAAGTGCCTATAAGGAATGTCTCCACACCCATATTATAAAGTCTATTAATATAATCAAGATCATTAACACCGCTTTCACATACAAGTTTTATTTCTTTGAGGGCACCGCCAGGTAATCTATTGAGTAATCCCACTATATGCTCATTATCAACCTTCATCTTCTTGAGATCCCTATTGTTTATACCAATAAGTCCTGCGCCCATATCGATAGCATTTTCCAGCTCACGGTAATAATGGGTCTCGACCAGCACATCCAGGCCGAGCTCTCCGGCACATTTGTAAAGTTCCTTAAGCCTCCGGGCACTTAGCAGGGAACTTATAAGTAAGATACAGTCTGCTCCAAGCCTGGCACTCTCATAAATTTGGAGCTCATTGAAGATAAAATCTTTCCTGAGAACAGGGAGGCTATTGCCTTCCTGTGCCAGTGCAATATCCCTGCCGTCCCCTTTAAAATATAAAGGCTCGGTAAGAACTGATAAGCCGGAGATAAAACTGTCAAACTTATTATAGGTCCTGGCAGTCTCTGAAACATCGAGATCGATGTTTATAATGCCCTTTGAAGGTGAGGCCTTTTTTATCTCTGCGATTATATTGATCCTGCCCCGGGAAATATTATGTATAAAGCGTTTCTCCGGCCTGCTTACTTCCGGATTTTTACCATATCCGGCATCCCCATTATTTTCAAGTTCGGTCCTGATGAAGCCGAGCTCTTTCTTTTTTGCAATAAGTATTTCCTTTAAAAATTTCAAAAACTTAATCTCACTTTTAAATTATCATTTCAATATATTATTTGAAAAATCATTATTACCTGTTTGAACTGTCTATCAGTTCATTTAGTTTTACCAGGGCCTCTCCGCTGTCAATCGATCCTTCGGCCAGTTCAATACCATCTTCTAATCTGTCAGCAACTTTACCTGTTACAATAGCTGCAGCAGCATTAAATACTGCAGAATCCCTCATCGGTCCCTTTATCCTGCCCGAAAGAATATCTTCAAGGATCTTTGCATTCAAAGAAGCATCTCCTCCTTCAAGGTCCCCAATATCAGACATATCAAACCCATAATCAACCGGATCGATCATTATTTTCTCGATCTCTCCATTCATAAGACAGGCCGCACTGATCCTGCTTGTTGTAGAAAATTCATCCATCCCGTTTTCGCTGTTTATTACATAGGCCCTCTCTACTCCAAGGTTTTTAAGGGCACCTATCATTATATCTATTAATCCGGCATCATATACGCCAAGTACCCTCCCGCTGGCCATCGCAGGATTGGTTATAGGGCCGAGTATATTAAAGACTGTCCTGATCCCGAGTTCCTTTCTTACTCCGGCTACATACTTCATTGCCCTGTGCGCCATTGGAGCAAAGATAAAGCCTATCCCTGTCTCTTCAATGCATCTGGAGACTTCTTTAACATCCAGGTTTATATTTATCCCAAGTTTTTCCAGTACATCGGCACTGCCGCTTTTGCTGGAAACACTCCTGTTCCCATGCTTTGCGATCCTTACCCCTGCGCCGGCAGCGATAAATGCAGCAGTCGTAGAAATATTGAAAGTATTTAAACTGTCCCCTCCGGTCCCGCATGTATCGACAAGATCACTTCCGCTGACTAATACTTTTTCGGCCTTTTCGAGCATTGCCTCTGAAAAACCGGATATCTCCTCTACGGATTCTCCTTTTATCTTAAGTGCCACAAGCATTGCAGATATCAATGCATCGCTTGCTTTTCCCTCCATAATACTCATCATGGCCCCATAGGCTTCACTGCGTGTAAGATCCTTCCCTGATATTATTTTTTCAATATACTGTCTCAATCCATTTCCCCTGACTATAAAATATTATTTTATTTTTATCTTTGCCTGGTCTACTTTTTAAAAATCTTAAATATTTCTATTTTATCAGCTTTACTGCTTTAAAAAGAGCCGCAGCCTTGTTAAGCGTCTCCTGGTATTCATTTTCCGGTACAGAATCATAGACTATCCCCGCTCCCGCCTGGACATAGACTTTTCCATCTTTTACGATGGCCGTTCTTATGGTTATACAGCTGTCAAGATTTCCGTCATATCCGAAATATCCGACTGCACCACCATAAGGCCCCCTCCTGCCAGGTTCTAACTCGCTTATTATCTGCATCGCTTTTATTTTTGGTGCTCCCGATAATGTTCCTGCCGGGAAAACACTCCTTAATGCATCATAGATCGTTGAGTCCCCTTTAAGCTCTCCCTCAACCCTTGATACCAGGTGCATCACATGCGAATATTTCTCAACATTCATATATTCCTTTAATTTGACACTTCCGTATTTACACACTCTCCCGAGGTCATTTCTTGCCAGATCCACAAGCATATTATGTTCGGCGATCTCTTTTTCATCATTTAATAGTCCTTCCACTATCACAGCCTCTTCGGCATCATTTGCCCCCCGTTTTCTCGTACCGGCCAGCGGACATGTCAGGACCTTGTTTCCATTTATTTTTACTAGAGGTTCCGGCGAAGCTCCGATCATATTAAAGCTTCCAAAATTAAAGAAATACATATACGGTGATGGGTTTATGGATCTCAAGCCCCTGTATATATTAATAGGATCCCTGCAGTCATCCATACAGAATCTCTGTGAAAGCACTATCTGGAAAGCATCTCCCCGCTTTATAGAGGTCTTTGCATCCCCTACAGCCTTCTTGAAATCCTCCGGAGAAAAATTTGATCTAAATTCCGGATCCCCTGAAAGGTCTTCCCTTCCACCGCCCAATCCATTCACAAGAGAGGATACAGTATTTCTGGCTATCTTTTTTTCAAGTTCCAGTATCTTTCTCACCGAAAGCTCATAGGCCTCATCCGGGGAGATCCCGTCACCTGATTTTATAGTAGAGATTATTTTCAGGCGGTTCATCAGGTGATCAAATACTACTATAAGATCAGTGAAGTACAGAAACATCTCAGGCAGCATCGTATCATTTTTTGGGAGAGGTATGTTCTCAAAATACTTTACAAGGTCATAACTGAGATAGCCTACGGCACCCCCTATAAAATGATCCAATTCGGGATCCTGGTACAATTTATATCCGTTCATTATCTTTTCGATCTCTGCAAGCGGTGTTATAGTCTTTTTCTTTTTTGAAGTACCCTTTTCTTGTCCATAACTAAACACCCCGTCTTCAAGAACCGCACTGCTGCTGAAACCGATACCTATAAAGGAATACCTGGCAAGGTTCTTTGATCCTTCTATGCTCTCAAGCAAAAATCCTTTTTTCTCAAGACCGCAGCCTTTCAGGAAAATGGATGTAGGAGTCTCAGTATCCGCCATATATTCTTTATATACAGGGATCAGGTTATATTGTCCTGCTAATTCTAAATATTTATTCTTCTCCGGGTAAAGCATATACCACACTTCCTAAAAAAATAGAGAGTAATTTCCTTTGCACGCCTGCCACTGAAGAAAATACTCTCTTTATTTGTTAAATTTAAAAATACTTAATGTTTTATCAAAAAAATCAACTATAAATACTAATATTCAAATACTGTCATTTTGAGTTGAAAAGAGGTATCCGGAAAGCTGTCTATTTAGCTTTGCCAGCATGAGTTGTCCTTCAGCCAGAGGATCCGGCTGATAAGTCTTTTAGAAAAGTTATAATGTCTTCTACTGGTATTCATAGAAATACTTGTTTGTCTGTTTCTAAATTCGCTATATGATAGCATAGATCCACCTATTTTTGAACAGGCTTCCAGTAATCTTTAAAGGACACCCAGTGATGCCGGACCAGTGCATCAAAGGAGCCAGGATCATTCATATTGCGGGAGTTTTTTCCCGGCCATTTACCCGCAAGTTCTTTTCTTTTAAGGACCGCCCTCTGCAGGCTCTGCCCGAATATATCAAGATATTGCCTTTCTATATCCGGGAGAAGTCCCATATCACTATTTTTAAGTGCCTTTACTGCAATATCCGATATTATTTTGGAAGAAACGACAGCATTATATATGCCGGCCCCGGTAATGGGATTTGTAAGTCCCGCTGCATCACCTGCAAGAATAAAACTACCGGATACAGTTTTTTCAGGCATTCCGGAAGCCGGGATCAAACCTGCCGTAAAGCTGGCTTCTACCGGTGGTGAAAGCCTGGCCATAGATCCCGAAAGCTCAAGAAGATCCATTGAAAAGAGATTTTTTTTAAAATCTATATAAATTTTTCTCAGTGTCTTATTAATATTTTTCCTATTCCCTGCAAATTGACATCCGATTCCCAGATTGGTACTTCCTTCTTTCGGGAAAAGCCATCCATAACCGCTTTCAATTTCAGGTGAGAAAAAGATAAGTGTCTTGCTTTTATCCTTTGCTTCTATCGGGATATTCTCTCCAAGTCCAATAATATAAAAAGGATAAGTGTTCCCAATATGCTTGCCTACGATAGAGTTTGGGCCATCTGCCCCGACCACTATCCTTGATCTTATAGTGGACTTTTCTCCGTCAGGTCCCTGTATTATTGTAGAGACAGTCCCGTCATCACCGCCCCTGTCATTATTCTGGAGAATGAAAGAAACAGCCCTGGTACCGGACATGAATTTTCCTCCACTACTTATGAAATCGTCAACCAGTGACTGTAGAAATACAGGACGGTCCAGTATAAAGCCAGGCGAAGCTATGGTATTTGCATATTTATAATCAATATAAGTGTCCATGGAAGCCATACTGCAGCTTATACCTGGCATAGGACCTTTAAATAATCCTCCTATTGCAGCAGGCACATATTCGGCACATCTTAAAGGTGTATCGATCCTCTTCTTTTTATCTATAAGTACACATTCAATTCCTTCACCTGAAAGGTAAAAGGCGAGGGAAATCCCGGCAGGACCGGCCCCTACTATGAGGACCTCACATCTATATTTCATTTCTGTTTCTGCCATTTTCTTTGGCTTTGTACAGCAGTTCGTCTGCTTTCTTGATAAGTTCTGAGTGGTCCTCATCTTTAAGATCGGAAAGACCACCGCTTATCGTAACCTCCAGGTCTTTCTTGTCCCATTTTTCCTTTTCTACTGATTTTCTTATTCTCTCCAGTGTAATAAAGGCGCTTTTTTTATCAGTATGAGTAAAAATAATCAAGTATTCTTCCCCGCCGTATCTTCCTGCAATATCTGTTTTCCTGATGCTTTCCTCTATTATTGTAGAAATCCTCACCAGGACAAAATCCCCAAAAAGATGGCCGTGAACATCATTTACTTTTTTGAAAAAGTCTATATCAAGCATGGCCACAGTTAGTAGCTGTTTATATCTTTTAGCTTCTGAGATCCTTTCTACCAGGTTATCAATAATATAGCGGTGGTTATATAGTCCGGTCATGCTGTCAGTAATAGCCAGCTCCTTCAATTGTTCATTTTTTGACTTCAGCAGATCTTTGCTTATTTTTAACTCAAGGTGTGTTTTGG
>JAZFRP010000179.1:0-5264 GCA_036445715.1 Candidatus Humimicrobiaceae bacterium
GCCAGGGTAGCAGTATTTTCAGGTTCTCCCATAGAAGATGAAAAAAGAAAATTATGGACCGACCATAATATGCTTAAGACTAAAAGACCAGTTGTCTTTTGTGATCCGGAAAATGGCTGGAATGAGATAATCACTGAGGACCAAATAGAATGCACAGGCAGTCTGGCAAGAAGATGGGAAGTCGTATTGAGAAAAGAGATCTTCTGGGCAGATTCTATTAAAGACGATAAAGTTATCGAACCGTATTTTGATATTGGCTATACTTTTACAGATGATGGGTGGGGATTGGATTCCCAAGTATCCGGAGGCACAGGAGGAGGATCTTATGTCTGGGAATCTCCCATTAAAAATGCTGAAGATGTGAAAAAATTACACTTTCCCAAAATAAAAGTAGATCATAAGACTACTGAAGATACAATTGCTATTGCTGATGATATATTCGGGGACCAGTTAAAAATAAGGCTTATCGGAAGATGGTGGTGGACACTTGGGCTCACTATGGACCTTGCTTTTTTAAGGGGTCTTGAAAATATAATGCTGGACATGCTTGATAATCCTGATCTTATCCATCAATTGATGTCTATACTCAGTGATGGGACATTAAAAAAAATAGATTATCTGGAAGAAAATAATCTCCTTTCGCTAAACACTGATACCTATGTCGGGTCCGGTGGATTTGGATATACGGATGAATTGCCTGCCGGAGGATCCGGTAAAGAACATATCAGGACAATTGATATGTGGGGGTTTAGTGACAGCCAGGAAACGGGAAGCGTGTCCCCCCGGATGTTTGAAGAATTTGTCTTTCCCTATCAATTACCACTTCTTAAAAGGTTCGGGCTTAATTGTTATGGATGCTGTGAGCCCCTTGATAAGAGATGGGAAATCGTAAAAAGATTTCCAAACCTGAGAAGGGTCTCAATATCCCCGTGGTCTGACCTGGAAATAATGGCGGAAAACCTGCAGGATGATTATGTATTTTCCCTTAAAGCTAATCCTGCGGTACTTGCGGTACCCGTTATGAATAAAAGATCTATTCGACAAGAGGTCAATAATTATTTAAAGAAGACACAAGGTTGTGTGGTCGAGATATTGATGAAAGACAATCACACTCTGGGGAAAACCCCGGAAAATACAATAAATTGGGTTAAGATCGTAAGAGAGGAAATCGAAAAAGTTTATTAAATCAATGTTTTTAATAGAGCTGGCCACCTCTATTCATTTTCAGTTTGATGGGCCAGTAACTTAATAAACAATTAACTCTGGGGAGAGTCAATGAAAAAAGAAGATAATATCCAGCCCTTAGGCTTACCGGAAGAAACTTTTGAAGGTGACTATATAATCGCCTCCTATTTTTTCAGGTCCACAAAAGATTCTGATGTCTATGAAAAAGCAAAATCCTTTGCCATCGGCCAGACTCTTGGAACCTGGCTTCCAGTGCCGGGCATAACAAATAAAATGAGGGAAAAACATGGTGGACGCATTACTGCGATCTATGATATACCCCCTGCAGAACTAACCGGTGACGAACCTGAAGAGACTGCGCATATTATCCAGATCGCATTTCCTGATGAAAATTTCAGCCCCCAGTTTCCAATGCTCTTTACCACGCTTCTTGGAAATGATGTCTCTACCTCGGCCCAGGTAAAACTTATTGATCTAAAGTTTTCTAAAAAGTTTTTAAACCATTTCAGCGGTCCAAGATATGGAATCGACCGCCTGTATGAGTATTTTGGAATCCGCAGGAGACCGATAGTTCTTAATATGATAAAACCCTGTCTCGGCTATACACCTGATGAAGGTGCAAAAATATTTAAGGAGGTCGCATCCGGAGGAGTCGATCTTATAAAGGATGATGAACTCTTTGCAGATACCCCTTACAGCTCTGTGGCAGACCGGGTAAAAAGCTATACTGAAGCCGCCAGGCAGGTAGAAGAGGAAACAGGACATCTTACTATGTATTGTGTCAATATAACGGACCGTCAGGATAAGATGATAGAGCATGCACACAGGGCAGTGGAAGCAGGAGCTGGAGCACTTCTTGTGAATTTTGTGGCTACAGGACTGGGCGCCCTTCAGGCTCTTGCCGAAGATCCTGCAATTACTGTTCCCCTGGTCGGCCATTATGCAAGCGTGGGTGCAATGTCAGAATCCCCTTATACGGGAATATCAACTCACCTGATGCTTGGAAAACTTGCAAGGATCGCAGGAGCTGATGTCTGTATGTTCAGTTCACCCTACAGCACTTATCCTTTCCTCAGGAGGAGATATTTCCAGATCGCTGACGCACAGAGGCTCCCATTATATGATACCCTGCCTACCATGCCGCTTATAGGAGGCGGGATAACCCCAAACAGCGCAAGGAAAATAACTGCTGATCTTGGAAAGGAAATAATGCTTGCAGTGGGAGGAGCTATCCTGGGCCACCCAATGGGTCCTTCCCAGGGTGCAAAGGCCATGATGCAGACAGTAGAAGCCCTTGCAGATGATACTGATATCGATGAGCTGGCAAAACAAAAGGGGAATAAAGCTCTTAAGATAGCACTTGATAAATGGCAGTGACCCGATCATATTGTCCGGATCATCATTAAACAAAAAATTTATTTATATAATTTACTTAATTTGCCAAATAAAAACGGAAAGAAGAATAAAAAATAGATGCGAGTAGAAAATATAAAACACTCCCAGGGTTCACCGTTTGATGATCTTATCCAGAATCCTATACAAAATGATCCCAGATCAATGAAATGGGTACTTCTGGGGACCGGAAATCCACTGAGCGGATATTCCCGTTCAAAAGCTGCAAGTGCCCTTCTGGTCGGAGATAAGACTTTTTTGATCGATTGCGGAAATGGGACATTAAACAGACTTATTATGGCTGGTATCCAGCACACCCGGATATCACATCTCTTTTTTACACATCATCATGCCGATCACAATGGTGGTTTCATTGACTTCTTTTCCTCAGGGATCTTTTCAAGAGAAGTCCCAAAAAGACAGAAGCCATTAAATGTTTATGGCCCTACAAATACAAAGGAAGTAATAGGTAAAATGAGGGAATCCTTAAATACTGATTTTAAAACCAGGAGATCTTTTGACGAGGACAGTAATAGAATAATTTATAATGAATTAAACGATGGCCTGATCTTTAATGAAGATGGAATTAAAGTAGAAATCTTTACCGTGGACCACGGTGATTTTAAGCCTGCGGTAGGCTACAGGTTTTCATTTAATAATAAAGTAATTGTATGTTCCGGGGATACTGCACCGTGTGAAAATATTTTTAAGTATTCAAAGAATGCAGATATTCTTATCCATGAATCATACAATACCAAATGGAACGACCGTGTAGAAGAGATCTATGGCAATAGTGACACCGGCCGCGGATTTAAAGGGGCTGAATATAAACACACCTCGACTTTAGAGGCTGCAAAATTAGCAGAAGATTCAAATGTCAAACACCTTGTACTTACTCATCACATCCCTTCAATAACTCCGGAACCTTCCCTTGAGAAAAGCTATATTGAAGGAATGAGTGAGATCTATTCGGGAAAAATAACCATGGGAAGAGACCTCATGATGGTATCTTGAACAAGCAATTAAATAAAAATTAATTAAATCGAGGGTCATATGCCAGTTTTCAGAAAAATGCTAACCGGGGCTAACTGGAAAATATATAAAAAAACATGTTCTGAAGTCAAAGAGTTTGTAAAAGAGTTAAAGAATAATATTGATAAATTCCGGACTGATCTTATGGACGCCTACATCCTCCCGGATCCGATATGCCTCCAATCACTTATCGATGAGCTTGGAGATTATCCAATAAGTTATGGTACACAGGATATCTTCTGGGAAGATTCAGGTTCTTATACCGGGGAGATATCTCCTCTTGTATTGAAGGACCTGGGCTGCCGTTATGTTTTTATAGGGCACTCTGAAAGAAGGAAATTTTTTGGTGAAACAGACCTTTCCATTAATAAGAAAATACATGCATGCTATAGGAACGATATATACCCCATACTCCTGACAGGTGAAAGTGCAGAGGAGAGGGAAAAAGGCATTACCCTTGATATTATAAGGAAACAGCTCCTGGCAGGACTTAATGGTATCCCACCGGAATTTTTGCCAGAGATGGCCCTGGTATATGAACCGGTATGGGCAATAGGACAGAAAAGTTCAGCTTCACTTAAGATTATAGAAGAGTCACATCTCATGGTCAGGGAGCTTCTTTCCTCCCTTTATGGTCCCGGTATTTCCCGGTCAACAAGGATCCTTTACGGTGGAAGTGTAAACATTAAGAATGGGGCCGATATCATAAAGATCCCTGATGTTGACGGCCTTGCGATCACAAGAGGTGCGCTTGATGCGGATAATTTTTCTGAATTCATCAGGATGACTGAAGCTGAAGCAGAGAAAAGATATAAGACTATAAATAATTAGCATTATCTCAATAATCATATCTATAAAAAAATGCCAGGGATTAATAATGCAGGAAGATTACTTACAGGATACCCGGGAACCTGTCCGAGCATAATAATAAATACTATTAATAATATAATAGTCACCGCTCCCAGTATTGCTCCAATCAGATATATTCCTTTACCTTTACTGATATATAAACCCCGGTAAGAACCTATGAAGTCTTTTATTCCATATACCACTGATACAGCAGATGTGCCAATTGTTGCAACCCCCATAAGCATGATCATGAATAAAAAGAAAACATACCTGGTAAAATCCTCCCGGGCATCGATGACCTGCAGGATATTGATCCCGAAAGGCTTATCCGGGATCAAAAGGAAAAAAGTAAAACCAAAGACCACTGATAATACTCCCAGCACCATCGCTTCGATTGAGAATCTTTCTTTAGTTTTATTATTAGCTTCCCTGACCATGAGTCTGATCAAATCCTAAGGATTTCCACTTTTGTTCTTAAATATATAATATCAGTTAATTAATTTTATTCGATATCTTGTTTATAGAAAAGACTTCTAGATGATTTTATCACTTATGTGATAAACTTCGGCATAGTAAAATATTATATAAATAGAACAAGCAAAAATAATGATCTCGGTTAATCACATAAGTCTTAGTTTTGGCGGACAAAGATTATTGGAAGATATTTCTTTTCAAATAAACACAGGCGAAAGGATCGGTCTGGTTGGAAATAATGGTGCCGGCAAGACCACCCTGTTAAAGATAATCCTTGGTACTCATCCGCCGGATTCGGGTTCTGTTGAAAAAATTACAGGGCTTAGTATGGG
>JAZFRP010000180.1:0-2325 GCA_036445715.1 Candidatus Humimicrobiaceae bacterium
ATATCATATAATAATACAATCTATAAATGAGACATGAGGGGGTAAAAAATGAGTCTTGAATGGATGAGTAAAGAATGGAGAGACAGCCTGGTTACAATGATACTGAGCTGGATCGGGGGCGAGCTTGGAGTCGACCGCTTTTACAGAGGACAAATAGGCTTAGGGATATTGAAATTAATCACAGCTGGAGGAGCTGGTATCTGGTGGCTCGTTGATGCAATAATAGCTACTGACAGGTTTGGAAAAGAAAACCGTAAATAGCTATAAAGAGAAAATTAAGCTTTACAAAATCCAGCAACAGCTGGATAAGTCTATTAAAATATCAGATAGAAAATAAGAGAGAGAACATGTATGGGGTTTTCCTAAGATTGATCTCTCTCTTATTTATTTTGAGGTCAGCCTTTGGGTTGAGTTCTAAACTAACTGAACTGCATGCTTTGTCTTGATACCAGATCCTCTAGCAATACTTTTCTTTAAGTTTATTTAAATCTATGAACCGGTCCTTAATATTTCTATAGATACTTTTATACAATTCAAAATATTCCATATAAAGTTCATTCTGCATTTTTTGTGGCTCTAAAGGCTCAATATATTGAGCCTTTTCCTTAGCTATTGAATAATCTTTTATAAAACCTATAGTTTTTGCAGCAAGCAGGCAATCACCATATGGTGCACCAACCCGGTTTTTTACCATTACAGTCGGGACATTAAAAATATTTGTAATTATTTCTCTCCATACTTTACTTATTGCTCCACCTTCATTCATGACTATGGGATAATTGATCCGGTCCAGTGTCCCTTCTAATATTTCAAAAGATTCATAAAGAGCATATCCAACGCTTTCCATCATGGCCCTGATAAGGTGAGCTTTTGAATGATTCAGTGCCAGGCCGAATATTACAGCTTTTGCATTATTGTCCCATATGGGAGTCTTTTCCCCCATCAGGTAAGGCAGTGTGATCAATCCTTCACATCCAGGTTTTATTTTATCAGCCTGAATATCAAGTAATTGATAGGCATTTTGCCCTGTTAGATCTTCCAGGGCAACTTCAAGTTGTGAGAAATTATCCCTCATATACCTCATCAACATCCCACCGGTATTTGTTGCAGCAATGACAACATAAGTATTGGGGATCGTATAGGCTGAATTTATCATAGTATTTAAAAATTCCTTATTGTCATGGATAATACCGATAACCCCGCATGTCCCAAGATTTATCTGTATATCTCCAATTTCTGCTGCTCCGGCACCCAGCCATCCAGCCATTGCATCTGCCTGTCCTGACGAAACAGGGATCCCGGTAGATAGTCCTGTTTCCCGGGCCGCACTTTCTGTCACATAGCCTATTATTTCCTCACTATCTGTTACTTCTGGTATTATATTTCTATCAATATCAAAAATATCCAGTATGCTCTGGTCAAATAAATTATTCCTTATATCATATGCAATACCATAATATGCTCCCTGGGAATGATTTATATTTGATTTACCGGTCAGTCTATACTTGATGAAACTGTCGATTGTATATATCTTTTTAATCTTTTTAAAAGAATCAGGTCTATTATTTCTCTCCCATAATAGATTAACCAGTACCGGATGATCTTCAAGCCTGTTTCCTGTCAGGTCAAATATTCTTTTTTCCCCGATTGTATCTCTTACCAGATCGACTTCTTTTTTTGCTCTCCGGTCAAGTAAATTATATGCATTATTAATTGTCTTACCCTTATTATCCAGCATGACCATTGCCGGCAGTGCTGAAGATGTTGCAATGGAAGCTATATCTTTTGAGTTGATCTTTGCCTTCTCCAGACATTCCCTTACCAGCTCGATTGTCAGATCCCAATAGTTATCCGGATCATGTTCTGACCAACCTGGTTTCCGGGTGATTATCTCATACTCCCTGAATGAATATGAAATAACATCCATTTCAGAATTTGTTAAGCATGCTTTTGCACCGCCTGTGCCGTAATCAATTCCCAGAAAGTATTTCAATAGGTAAAACTCCTTATTATGAATTATTAGCTCTACTGATCGATTTGATCTTTTATTGAAGACAGGTCAGGATCTTCTGTTGACCGTTTTATCAAGTTAGGATTTAGCCTGATAGCCTGATTAAGTGTCCTGACTGCAATAAACTTTTGACCGGAAAGTGCATAATGCCTGGAAAGATTATATTTGGCATTCCCGATGATCCCGGAACTTGCCGGTAATCGTTCCAGGAGATCGACTGCTTCTTTCCAGATATTGATAGCATAATAGGTCTGGTCACGATTAACATAATGCTTACCAAAGTGGCTCAATGGATGCAAACAGCAATAAATGAT
>JAZFRP010000181.1:0-2141 GCA_036445715.1 Candidatus Humimicrobiaceae bacterium
ATATCCTTGCTTAATTTTGTCTTAGACTGGCGAAGCAGAGAATCTACCAGGGTAGTCTTCCCATGATCTACATGGGCAATAATTGCTACATTACGAATTTCCATTATAATTAAATCTCACATTATTCCTGCCGGGGAGTACCAATGACTATTACCGGATTTTTTTTATTAAAATATCCTTATGGCTTATTTAAGCTTTAATACCTTAAACCTCTTACGGCATAATTACAACCTTTATTTAAATTATTGAATAAATATAGGCAATGAATTTAATAGATAATCAATAGTTTTATTTTACATATATGGTAAACTTTTGCTATGAATGACAAGAATTTTAAGATCTACCCATATAGATGGACGATATTAATTGTATTCATGCTTGTAAACATATCTATCCAGATCATGTGGATATGTTTTGCACCTATAACCGGTCCTGCTTCTGAATTCTACGGGGTAACTGATCTGAGGATCGGGCTCCTGGCCATGATATTCATGATAGTCTATATTCCATTATCTATTCCGATCGCCTGGATGATAGATACATGGGGATACCGTAAATCAGTAAGTATCGGCGTAGTCATCATGGCTGTTTTTGGTCTACTGAGGGGTGTTTTTGCAGCTAATTATATGATTGTCCTATTAACCACAATAGGCATTGCTGTGGCCCAACCTTTTATGATGAACTCTATCAGTACAGTGGCGGCCAAGTGGTTTCCGATCAAAGAACGTGCAACTGCCTCGGGACTGGCCCTTGTTGCGAACTTTCTTGGCATAGCCATAGGCCAGGTCCTTTCACCTGTTCTTTTCCTTCGTTTTGGAATTGCAAATATGCTTCTTATCTATGGAGGCATAGCCGCATTTACTGCAATTATTTTTATTATTTTTACCCGGGAGGCACCGCCTACACCACCATGCCCGCCGGGGATGGAAACACGTGCCCTGATGCTCGACGGATTAAAAAGTATGCTCAGGATGAAGGATGTATGGATAATGCTAGGATTATTCCTTGTCGGGATGGGTATATTTAATGGTATTTCAACATGGATTGAAAGTATTGTAAGACCAAGAGGCTTTTCAATTTCGCAGGCCGGAAATCTCGGCGCTTTATTGCTGCTGGGAGGGATAGTCGGGGCAATCGTACTTCCGGTTTTTTCCGACAGGTTCCAGAAACGCAAGATCTTCATACTCCTGGGGATGACCCTGAGTATCCCTGGAATGATCGGTGTGATCTTTGCGGGCCAGTATTGGCTCTTAATGGTCTCAATGTTTTTCCTTGGTTTTTTCCTTATAAGCCTTGCACCGATAGGTTACCAGTATGTTGCAGAGATAACTCATCCTGCACCGGAAGGTACGTCAAATGGACTTCTAAACCTGGCAGGGCAGGCCTCAGTTGTATTTATATACGGTATGGAATTACTTAAAGGTGAAGATGGTTCATTCAGGTCGTCATTGCTGGTCTTTGTGGGCTTGATAGTCCTTTGTATTTTCCTTATTTTATGGTTGAAAGAATCCACTATGGTTCAATCAGGAAAGCTAGCAGAAAAAACAGGGTCTAGATGAAAAAAGTCACAATAATCGGTGTTTCAGTATTTATTTTAGGTATAATACTTACAATAATATCCTCTATATTACCAATTTTTTGGACAAGTGAAGATATATTGTTTTGGGGACTGAGAGCTGGTTTTGTAGTAATGGGGATAGGTGCGGCTGTTCTAATAGTTTTTTTAATTTTGGAAAGAGTAAGAGATAATAAAAAATTTAAGAAAGAAATAAAAGAAAAGGATTTAAGACCATGAAAGTAACTAATACAGATTTTATTGCTAACAAAGAAATAGTAGAAGTTTTGGACCTGGTAAAAGGAAATGTTATCCAGGCAAAACATATCGGTAAAGATATAGTAGCCGGGTTTAGACAGATAGTTGGTGGAGAAATAAAGGAATATACAGAAATGTTTACCGAAGCAAGAGAGATAGCATTAAAAAGAATGATCGATAAAGCCAAGGAAATAGACGCAGACGCTGTAATAAATGTAAGGTTTATGACATCTATGGTTATGAGTGGTGCAGCTGAAATATTGGTTTATGGAACCGCTGTGAAAACTAAAGACAAATAAAGTAGTACACATCTTATAGGCGCTATAGG
>JAZFRP010000182.1:0-3801 GCA_036445715.1 Candidatus Humimicrobiaceae bacterium
CTGTCGACCTGCCCTATATTGCTGTCATCTGATGCATTCCAGAAACATGGAATTGTCCTTATGCCAGTTTTTTCATTTAAGAAGCTGCTTAATCTTAAAATAGTGATTATTTTATAAATAATAAATAACGGACCGGTAAAAAGTCCTGGCTGCTGCCCGCCTACTATTATTACAGTTCCCTTCTCACTAAGTTTTCTTATATTTTCAAGAGTCTTCCTGCCTGCCCCGAGCCTGGAATTATAATCATCCAGTATTTCAACTAATTCATTTCTTTGATCATCATCATACGACTTCTCTATCTCAGCCATTCTTTTTTTATAGCTCAGTATTTCCCTGTAATCATGATTGAAATAATCATTTAATCTTTGGAAATCAAATATATAATCCCTGTACAGTTTATTACTGTAAAACCTGCCGTTTTTACTGTTTTCTACATTAATGATCATAACTGGTCAAGCTACCTTCCAGGGTCAAAAACAAATAGGATAAAAAAATAAGCCTGTACAATATTTTACTTAATATCATATAATTATCCAAATAAAACAGGGAATAAATGAAAAATCCAGGTACAAATTTTAAAAAACATTTTGAAGACCCACAAAATATCGGTGCACTTGCAGATTGTAATGCAACCGGTAAAGCTTCGGCCCCGGGGTCAGAAGTCCTTATAATATTTTATTCCCGTATAAATAAAAATATTATATCTGATATAAGGTTTAAGGCTTTTGGCTGTAGTTATTCGATCGCAGCTTCCAGTCTTGTGACTGTAGTTGCGAAAGGCAAAGATCTTCTTGAAGCGGCAAAGATAAATGAAGATGATATAGAGGATGCACTTGGAGATTTTCCGGAGAATAAAAAGGATATATTAAAAGTCGTCCTTGGAGCTTTCCAAAATATGCTGGCAGATCATATTTCCAATCAGACGGATACTACCCCGTGATCCAGGAATTCCAAACGGATAGTCCCTGTCATAGCTTTTTGTGGTCAAATACCGGACATGCTGCAATTCCCCATATTCCCGGTCCTGTATGAGCTCCCATGATAGCAGTCATCTTGGTTATTATTATTTCTTCTGCTCTTATATCCGGATCATTTTTTATCATATTCTCCAAGTCCAGGACAGGCCCTTGCTCATTGCCATAACATAACCCTATCCGGTAAATATTATTTGAAGAATTTAAAATATCTTTCTTCACCAGGCGGTAAAGCCAACTTATAGAAGACTTCTGGTTAAAACAGAATTTTTTCAAAGACAATTTCCCTTCCGGATTGAATGCAATGATCGGTTTAAGGAGGGAAGCTTTACCAGCAAAATTTGAAAGAAATGGAGTCCTTCCACCCCTGACTACATATTCAAAATTCTCAAAAGTAGCATAGAAACTGATGGATCCTGAAAGCATCCCGATCAGTTTATCCAGGCTTTCTACATCTGCACCAGCATAGACAGCTTTAGTCGCTTCAATAACAAAAAAACCCTCCGCGATTGCAGCTACTTTTGTATCTATTACTTTTATAGTTCCTTCAGGAAACAGGGAGCTTGCTGATATGGCAGCATTTATTGTGCCAGAAAGAAGAGAACTTAGATGTATCGAGTAAATAATATCAAATCCCTGTACTTCTAAAAGATCTTTATATACAATTGCAAAATCCTCAATAGTGGGCGTTGACGACTTGATTATCTTTCCTGATTTTAGTTCACTGTATACTTCCTCTACACTTATCTCGAGACCGTCTTTTAAAGCCCGGCCATCAAAGTTAAGATACAATGGGACCACTTTTATGTCATATTTTTTTACCAGGCTATCAGGTATGTCTGATACAGAATCGGTTACAATAGCTATTTTTCTCATGGGTGCCCTCTTCAAGAAAAAGATAAATATTGAAATAATAGATCCTATTAATCTTCAATACCCCAGAACTCTTCAGCTTCTTCTTCCATTTCATGCAGCCTGTCATAATAATCAGGAAACTCATTTAAATGCGCAAGTGCGATCTTGCCGGTAATAAGGGGGTCATCATCTGTTACATTTGTATTATGGTCCACTTTTCCATGTTCCAATTCAACATCCATCCCCATCCTGAACTGCTCTACATCAAATTTTGACCAGCCGATCCCCAGTTCTTCCCCTATTTTTTTAGCGGCTTCTGCTGAAAAATATTTTTTCTCTGTCATATTTTATTCCCCTGCTCTTAAAAAGTTTAAATAAAATTAATAATACATACTGTTAGGCCAGTATTAACCATACTTCTATATACTATCATAATCCCTTTCTAATTCTATTAGATTTATATAATTTTATACTTTAGCGGACCTTTATTTCATATAAAATTTATAAAAATTTGACTTTATTTTTCATTCTTGGTATATTAATTTAACCTTGGAACAGGAGGTAACTTGAAGGAATGACTGGAATCTTCTGACGAAAGAAGGAAAAAAGTAAGTTGATTCTCTGAAGAGAACCTGAGAAAAGTTCTAAGGATGAGACCCCGAGATGTTGAGTAGCCTAAAGCGTGAGCAAGGGTAAAAGATAACTTGGGGTTTTCTTTTTGCAAAAAAATTCTAAAATCAGTAAAATATTACAAATTGAAATCTCTTATGAAAGGACAGGATGTCTCATCCAAAATATGCTTTTTTTGAAGGCAAAATAATCCCGATCAAGGATGCCCGGATAGATATAAGGACCAATACACTTCAATATGGTACTGGTGTATTCGAAGGAATCAGGAGCTATTGGAATAAGAATGAAAAAACCAGTTATACATTTAGAATGGCAGAACACTTCCAGAGGCTTATCCTCAATTCAAAAATACTTATGCTGGAGATTAAATATTCAGTCGATGAACTCTGTGACCTGACCATGGAACTGCTCAGGAAAGAAAAATATACTGAGGATGCCTATATAAGGCCTTTTTCATATAATAGCGGTCTGAATATCGGGCCAAAACTTATTGGAAACGACCAGGATCTTTTTATATATTCAATACCTCTCGGGATGTATCTCGATACAGAAAAAGCAATTAATGTCTGTACATCATCATGGGACAGGATCTCCGATAATGCAATCCCCCCAAGGGCAAAAATATCAGGTTCATATGTAAATGCCGCCCTGCAAAAGACTGAAGCTGTCATGAATGGTTATGATGAAGCAATCGTCCTGTCTACTGACGGAAGGCATGTGAGCGAGGGAAGCGCCATGAATATTTTCATGTTAAGAAATGATATGCTTATCACCCCACCTGTCACAAATGATATACTTGAAGGGATAACAAGGAGTACCGTATTAGAAATTGCCTCCGAGATGGAAGACATCAAAGTCATAGAAAGACCGATCGACAGGACAGAACTATATATTGCTGATGAACTTTTCTTTTGTGGAACAGGCGCCCAGATATCCCCGATCGGCTCTGTTGATAAAAGGACAGTAGGGAATGGAGAAATGGGTCCCATAACAAGCCGGATACAGGAACTGTATTTTAAAATAGTCATAAATGAGGTAGAAGAGTATTCTCACTGGTGTAAAAAAGTTTAAGTCTATATTATTACCTGAAACACAACTTAAAATATTCACAATTATCATTGCAGCCGGTTTTTTTTGAAGTACCGAAATCCCCAACTGAAATACTTCTCATGGCACCCGATAATGTACTGCGCATTTCATCAATATTAGTGGAATCTCCTGCTACCGGATCTATCCTTCCATTACCAAGATATAAGAGCTTCCCTTTGATATTTTCAGGGTCCATTTCAAGGATGTCCGATACAGCTCCTATATAGGTCAATAATTGCAATCTATACCTTTC
>JAZFRP010000183.1:0-8382 GCA_036445715.1 Candidatus Humimicrobiaceae bacterium
TATGAAGTCTATGGAATGGTTAGACGTTCTTCTGTAGAGAATTTCAGCAGGATCGAACATATAAGGGACAAGCTGAAATTTGTCCAGGCCGACCTCCTGGACCAGCTTTCCATAATCGATGCAGTCAAGGAATCCAGGCCCGATGAGATATATAATCTTGGTGCGATGTCTTTTGTACCTACTTCCTGGAAACAGCCTGTACTTACCGGTGAATTTACCGGGATCGGAGTGACCAGGGTGCTTGAGGCCATGAGGCATATGGACAAGAATATTAAATTTTACCAGGCTTCAAGCTCTGAGATGTTCGGAAAGGTCAGGGAAGTCCCCCAGAAAGAGACTACCCCCTTTTATCCGAGAAGTCCTTATGGGGTCGCAAAGGCTTATGGGCACTATATGACAGTAAACTACCGGGAAAGCTATGATATGCACGCCTCAAGCGGAATACTCTTTAATCATGAATCACCCAGGAGAGGTCTTGAATTTGTTACCAAAAAAGTAACTTATCATGCAGCTATGATAAAACTGGGTCTTACTGATGTGCTTTATCTTGGAAACCTTGACTCAAAAAGAGACTGGGGATATGCCATGGATTATGTCGAGGCGATGTGGCTGATGCTTCAGCAGGACAAGGCAGACGATTTTGTCATCAGTACCCGGGAGACCCATACTGTAAAGGAATGGGTAGAGACTACATTTAAGTGCCTGGATCTTGATTGGGAAAAATATGTGAAGATCGATCCTCAATTCTTAAGGCCTGCAGAAGTGGACCTGCTTGTGGGAGACAGCAGTAAGGCAGAAGAAGTACTCGGATGGAAACCAAAGGTCAACTTTGCAAAGCTTGTAGAGATAATGGTAAAAGCTGATTATGATTATCTGAAGAGTAAGACATGATAGCTGCTGGAAAAAACGATATATAAAGGGACAATGTTTATGGAAGTTAGAAAAATAAAATTTGGAACGGATGGTTGGAGAGGTATAATATCCGATGACTTTACAATGGAGAGGGTAAGGATAGTGACACTGGGGGTCTGCAATTACCTGAAAAAGAAGATCGAGGGCAGGGCACCGCTGGTGGCAATTGGTTATGATACAAGGTTTATGTCGGACCATTTTGCACATACTGCCGCAGATGTCTTTAGTGCAAATGATATAAAGGTACTTCTTTCAACTGATATAACTCCCACACCGACTTTGTCTACAGCCGTAGTAAACAGAAAAGCCGATCTTGGCATAATGATAACTGCGAGCCATAATCCCTATAATTATAATGGATACAAGATAAAGGCTCCTTTTGGTGGTTCGGCCACAATGGACATAATAGATGATGTCGAAGTTGAGGTCGAAAAAGTCAATTCCTCTTATGGAAGATCCGGGATCCCGGTAGAATTTACAGAAGCTGCCGGCGGCAATATAATAAAAGAAAGTTTCACCAGCGAATATATAGACCATGCTATTGCGCAGGTAGATACAAACACCTTAAAAGATTTTGATCTCAAGCTTCTTTTCGAACCGATGTATGGTGCAAGCCAGGAGATCTTTGCCGAAATACTATCAAGTTTTGGGGCCAAAAATATAGTAGAGATACATGCTGAGATGAATCCCGGTTTTGGCAACCTGAACCCCGAACCAATAGGGGATAATCTTAATGAGGCGGTAGCAGCACTTAAGGAAAATAAATGCCAGTTTGGGATCTGCCTTGATGGTGATGCCGACAGGATAGGGGCATTGGGAGAAGATGGTAATTATATAAGCTCTCATCATATCTTTGCAATGGTCCTCCGTGATCTTGCTCAGCGCAGGAAGTTAAAAGGAAGGGTAATAAAGACTGTGACTACGTCTTCGATAATAGACCGCATCTGTAGTAAATTCGGCCTGGAGCTCGAGATAACTCCTGTAGGGTTTAAATATATAGGAGAAAAGATACTTGAGGGCGGAGTAATAATGGGTGGAGAGGAAAGCGGCGGTCTCTGGTCATATGGAAATATTCCCGAACGTGACGGTATGATAATGGGACTCCGGCTGCTTGAGATAATATGCCGTGAGAAAAAGACCCCAAACCAGATACTTGCAGATATCTACGGGGAGTTTGGGTATTTCGATTTCCAGAGGACTGATTATGAGATAACAATGCAGCAGAAGGAGAAGCTTGTCTCAATGCTTGATAATGGCACCCCGGAAATACTAAAAGATGCGGGGGCAGGAGAAGCCATTACGATTGACGGGTACAAATATCCTCTGGATAAAAGCAATTGGGTGATGATAAGGCCTTCAGGCACAGAAGCAGTGGTAAGAATATACAGTGAAGGGCAGAGCAGTGAAAAATCTGAGCATCTCCAGGGACTTGGAAAGAAGATAATGGATGGGATAAAGGGCTAAAGAAGGACCCTTAATCTTTAAGAATATTATAAACTACAAGAATGTGATCTAGAATAAAGGGGAGACGATGAATAGTCTTGATGATTTAAAAAAAATTCAGGAATTGGATCCAACTGGTATGCTAAAAGCCGAGGAAGATTTCTATGAGCAGCTTATAGAGGCGCAGAATATAGCAAAAAATGCTGATCTTTCAAAATTAATCTCCAGTGAATTTAAAGGAGTAGCGATCCTTGGAATGGGAGGTTCAGGCTTTTCAGCAGATATAATAAAGACACTGGTAGCAGATGAAATAAAAGTCCCGGTTGAGGTAGTAAAAGGCTATGACCTTCCTGCTTTTGTAGGTAAGGGGTGGCTTGTAGTAGCAGTAAGTTATTCCGGAAACACTGAAGAGACTATTTCTGCACTCGATCAGGCAATAGAACGTGATGCTTATATCCTTATAGAATGTTCAGGCGGAAAGCTTAAAAAGATTGCTGAAGACTCCGGTTATTCTACACTGGATATACCTTCCGGCCTTCAGCCGAGGGGAGCAATAGGGTATCTTTTCTTTCCTGTGTATCTTGCAATGGGTGCCTTGGGCCTTATTAATATAGATAAGGGTGATGTAGGAGAAGCTCTTGACCTGATAAAGAAAAAAGCTTCCAGCTATAATAGAAATACCCTGACCGCAGATAATCCGGCTAAGGAACTGGCAGTCAAGATAGGGGACAGATTACCAATAATCTACGGGACTGAAGGTATCTATTCAGCACTTTCATATAGACTAAAATGTGAGATAAATGAAAACGGAAAGACTCCTTGCTGGTGGAATAACTTCTCCGAACTTAACCACAATGAGACTGTCGGCTGGGAAAGACTTAAGAATATTACCGGTAGTTTTGTGCTGATAGCTTTCAGGGACCCTGAAGCCCACCCGAAGATGAAGACGCGTATTGAGGTGACCCTGGGACAGATCAAGTCAAATGTAGCTGAAATAGTCGAGATACCGGTAGAAGGCAAATCAAAGCTTGCAAAGGCGCTTTCGGCCATGTATCTGGGTGATATAGCTTCAGTTTACCTGGCACTCCTTACAGGAGTCGATCCTACACCTGTTGTAAAGATCGAATCGCTAAAGGCAGAGCTTGCAAAACTTGACTAAAGTCTTTTGGTATATGCCCATATTTTTTGGGATTTAAAATAATATAAACAAATATTGAAGGTTCGGAGTCTAATTAATTGGAAATACCAGTAAATTGAAGTAAATAATAATATATTCTTAATGATGAAAGGTATAAAACATGGATTATGATGTAAAGGATACAGGACTTGCAAAGCAAGGTAAAAATAAGATCGAGTGGGCTGAAAGGGAGATGTCCGTACTGAGAGGTATAAAGAAAGATTTCTCTGCAAACAAACCATTAAAGGGAGTAAACATATGTTCATGCTTGCATGTGACATCCGAGACAGCAAATCTTATGATAACACTGAAAGAAGGAGGGGCCAATGCGGTACTATGTGCATCAAATCCTCTTTCGACCCAGGATGATGTGGCAGCATCACTTGTGGAGGATTACGGAATAAGCGTATTTGCAATAAAAGGTGAGGATAATGATACCTATTATTCACATATAGACAGAGCCTTAAAGACCAGGCCACATATAACAATGGATGATGGGGCTGATGTAATATCTATCATACACAGCAAGAGAAAAGACCTTATAGAAGGAGTTTATGGCGGGACCGAAGAGACGACAACTGGAGTAATAAGGCTCAAGAGCATGGAACAGAATAAGGTACTTGAGTATCCCATAGTGGCCGTAAATGATGCAAAGACAAAGCACTTTTTTGATAACCGTTATGGTACGGGCCAGAGCACAATGGACGGAATACTCAGGGCCACGAATATCCTTCTTTCCGGTAAGAGATTTGTTGTAATAGGATATGGATGGTGTGGACGGGGAGTCGCTATGAGGGCCAGTGGTATGGGAGCTTCCGTAATAGTACTTGAAGTAGATCCCTTAAAGGCAATAGAGGCAAAGCTTGACGGATTTGAAGTCATGACAAATGTCCAGGCCGCAAAGGTCGGTGATATATTCTTATCGGTTACCGGAAATAAAAATGTCATCGGACCCGAGATACTTGCAAACTGCAAAGACATGTCCATTGTTGCAAACTCGGGACATTTTGATGCTGAGATAGACCTTGGGTACTTAAGGGAAAACAGTAGATCTGTAAGAGAGGTAAGGCCATTTGTTGAGGAATACCTCATGAATGACGGAAGGAAAATATATGTTCTTGCCGAAGGAAGACTGGTAAACCTTGGTGCTGCCGAGGGCCATCCGGCAAGTGTAATGGATATGAGCTTTGCAAATCAGGCGCTGTCTGCAAAATATATTTATGAGAACAGCTCCAAACTGGAGAAAAAAGTATATGTAGTCCCTGCAGATATAGATAAGGAGATAGCAAGGCTAAAACTTGAAAGCATGGGAGTCGAGATCGACAAGCTTACCCCTGAGCAGGAAAAGTACTTGAGATCCTGGGAAATGGGAACATAATATGGAAAATAGTGGCTTAAGCAAATTCTCTGGTGATTCCAATGTCTGCACTATGATATGGGAAAGACCTGTTTTAAAACTCATAGACCAGAGAAAGCTGCCATTTGAAGAAGTATACTTTGAATGTAAAAGTGTTGAAGATATCGGAGAGGCCATTGTGGAGATGGTCGTCAGGGGTGCCCCGGCAATAGGTGTAACTGCAGCATATGGTATTGCTATTGCTGCACTAAACTTTGTTGGAGACCAAAAAGATGCATTTATCGAGCATTTAGATAAAAGCATCGACTACCTTTCAAAGACAAGACCCACCGCAGTAAATCTATTCTGGGCACTTGACAGGATGAAGAAGTTGATAAGCGCGATGAGCGGGCATGATGTCCATACGATCACAGAAGGGATCGTAAAAGAAGCCGAGAAAATAGAGGATGATGACCTTAAGATAAATTATATGCTTGGAGATAATGGACTGAAAGTATTTAAGGGAGCCAGGTCCAGGCTCAGGATACTTACCCACTGTAATGCGGGAGCCCTTGCGGCTTCAGGCTACGGGACGGCCCTTGCTGTAATAAGGAGCTTGCATAAAGACCAGAGGATCGGGAATGTGGTCGTTGATGAGACGAGACCTTTCCTGCAGGGTGCCAGGCTTACGGCATGGGAGCTTCACCAGGAAAAAATACCTTTCTTTATAATCTCAGATAATATGGCGGGATATTTCATGTCAAAAGGGGAAGTAGATGCAGTGATCGTCGGGGCAGACAGGATAGCTGCAAATGGTGATAGTGCCAATAAGATCGGGACTCTTTCGCTCTCAGTGCTTGCTAAAAATTACGGTATCCCTTTCTATATCGCTGCGCCTCTATCGACTATTGATATAAATACGGCAGATGGAAGCCTGATACCTATAGAAGAACGGAACGGGAAGGAAGTAAGGGAAATTCTCGGAAAAGCAATCATACCGGAATATATGCAGGTCAGGAATCCTGCTTTTGATGTGGCTCCAGCAGGCAATATTACTGCAATAATAACAGAAGCTGAAGTTATATATCCACCATTTGACAAAAACATTAAAAAGATATTTGATAGTATCTAGGAGCAGGCAGCTTAAGGAGGAATATCGATGAGCAGTAAAAAAGCAATGGTACTGGCAGCAGGATTGGGTACCAGATTAAGGCCGCTTACTGATCTTATCTCTAAACCAATGGCACCAATAGCCAATAGACCTGTCATGGAGCATATAATTAAGCTCCTGGCAAAGCATGGTTTCAGGGATATTGTCTGCAATCTCCATTATTTTCCTGATGAGATAAAGAACCATTTTGGAGATGGCTCAAAATGGGGAGTCAATATAGTATATTCTTTTGAAGAAAAACTCCTGGGCACTGCAGGTGGAGTCAGGAAAGTAGAGGACTTTTTCCAGGGACAGGCTTTCCTTGTGATCTCAGGTGATGCACTGACCGATATAGATCTGTCAAATGCTTATGATTTTCATAAAGAAAAGAAAGGTATAGCGACCCTGGTCCTAACTGAAGTAGAGGATACTACCCAGTTTGGAGTGGTTATCCTTGATGAGAACAAAAGGATCAAAGGATTCCAGGAAAAACCTTTAAGCGGTGAGGCCAAGTCTAATCTTGCAAATAGCGGTATTTATTTCTTTGAGCCTGATATTTTTAAATATATGCCTCCAAAGGGCCAGTTCTATGATTTCGGGAAAAACCTTTTCCCCGACCTTCTCGAAAAAGACATTCCCTATTATGGCTATAAGCACAATAGGTACTGGAATGATGTGGGAAGCCTGGATGAGTATCAGCAGGGCAATTTTGATTCCCTTGAAGGAAAAGTAAAAGTGGATATACCAGGCAAGATGATAAAGAACGATGTATGGATAGGCAGGAATTGTAAGATAGAGGAAGAGGTGATCATAATACCGCCAGTATGCATAGGCGACAACTGTACAATAAAAAAGGGAGCCAAACTTTATGGACCTATAATCCTCGGGAACAATACTACTGTTGATGAACGCGCCATTCTTTACCGCGGCATCAAGTGGGGTAGCGGATATGTAGGGAAAGATGCTTCCCTTATTGGTGCGATAATAGGATATGCTGCAGAGATAAAGGATAAGGCTTCAGTCCTTGAAAAGGCAGTAATAGGTTCAAGGAGTGTTATTAAGGACGGGATAAAGATCCATCCTTCCGTTAAAATAATGACGGATGAAATAATAGATATTGACCGAAAAAACACAGAGGAAGAATAGAAGTATAAATATGCCGGAACAAGGCATAACCAGTTTTTTTAAAGACCTGGTCCACCCGGCCATGTGCGCGGTCTGCAGAAAAAATTGCCCTGAGTTTCTTTGTCCGGATTGTATGAGTGGGATACTTCCATTGGATATCAACCAATGTTGTCCCTATTGTGGAAAACCATTATCTTCTCCTGGCAATGTGGAAGGTATATGCAGTTCATGCAGGGAGCCCGGTCTTAATTTTACCCGCCACCGTTCATTTACCCGGTATTCTGGAAATATGAAAAGGACAATAAAGAAATTCAAATATGATAAGATCTATGGACTTGATAATGTGCTGGCAGGATTTCTCTATAAGACTTATAGGAAATATTTTACCGGTGAACAGGTAGACTATATGGAAACAGTGCCAGGGGAACATACAAAAAAACTTACAGAAAGATTTTCAAAAATAGTTAAAATTCCATACAAAGGTAATATAATAAAGATAAGGAATACCCGCAGGCAGAGCGGACTTGACCTGGATGCCAGAAGGACCAATATATTAGATGCCTTCAAGCTGGGAAACTGCCTGGTATATAAGGATAAGAATATCCTTATACTTGATGATGTCTGGACAACGGGCAGTACGCTAAAAGAGATATGCAGGGTAGTCCGCCGTGGCGGGGCAAGGAAGGTGTTTTTATTGACTTTGGCAAGGGGAGTATAGATTGGACAGATCAGAAGGAACAGTAAAATGGTTTAGCCCGGAAAAGGGATTTGGATTTATTATATGTACAGGGGCACCTAGTGGAGAAGCAGATGTCTTTGTGAATTATTCATCAATTCAATCAGATGGTTTTAAGATGCTTGCAAGGGGGCAAAAAGTGGAATTTGACCTTGCAACTGATGAGCGGGGATATTTTGCAAAAAATGTAAGAGTATTGTAGATTATTAGCCTTTATCCAGCAGGAAAAGTTGTATTTATAAATATCAGGGAGACCTGTAAAATATTATTTAAAAAACAGGGAGGTTGTCCATGGAGTACATCGTAAAAGCAAGGAACTTTGAACTCAATGAGAAGATCAGGGACTATTCAGAAAAGAAGATCAAGAGTAAGATCGAGAAGCTTCTGGAGAGGACAACCAAGACTGAAGTCAAGTTTGTACTGGAGAAGAATCCGAGAATCACCGAAAATAACAGGGTAGAAGTCACTGCGTTTGCATCAGGAGCTGTTATAAGGGTAACCGA
>JAZFRP010000184.1:0-2294 GCA_036445715.1 Candidatus Humimicrobiaceae bacterium
GGCCTGATATCAAGCATAATAACTGATACTCCCGGAAGTTCAAATTTTTTTATTGGCGGCATAGTGTCGTATTCAAATTTTTCAAAAAAAGAAATTCTTAATATAGATAAGCAATTAATAGATCAAAAGGGGGTCGTCAGTGTGGAAGTATGCCGGGAAATGGCCCTTAGTGCAAGAAGTATATTTAACTCGGATTATTCAGTTGCGGTAACCGGCTTTGCCGGACCGGAACATGATAAAGGTGAGCTTGGTCTTGTATATTGCTGTATTACCGGCCCACAGGATTATATAAAAGTCTTTGAAAAAAGATTTCTGGGGACAAGAGCAGAAATTAAATTCAGGACAGTACAGTTTGTGCTTAATGAATTGAGGAATGCTATCCTACAGAATTGAAGGTCCAGATAACAGCAGGTAGTTTATAGCTTTGAAAAATAAAAGATTATTTATTGCTGTAGAAATTCCGGCTACTGCCAGGAAAGCTGTGTATCAGCATGCTTCCAGAATGCTTGAAAACTGTGATGATGCCAGACCGGTAAAAGCAGCTAATATGCATATTACTTTAAAATTCCTGGGCGGCATACCAGTTGATAATATAGATTTAATAAGTGATGTGATTACTAGAGCAGTGTCATCTATTGGTATTTTTTCATTTGAGATCAATGGGAAGATAGATGCATTTCCAAATAAAAAAAAGGCAAGGACAGTCTTTTCTCAGATAGGAGGAGGAATACGTGAACTCAGGCTGCTGTATTCGAGTCTGGAGGAGGCTCTGGGGAGTGTTTTGGGGCAATACGGGGTAAAAGCTAAACCAGGTGATTTCATGCCTCACATAACAATAGCACGGCTTCGTCATCCTGCGGATATCACTTATGCAATAAGTGAAGCCGGAAATATTTTGCCTGTTAGAATTTACTGTAAGAGCATGTCTTTATTTGAAAGTATGCTCGATCCAAGGGGAGCACGGTATACAAAATTAGGGGAATTTAGTTTAGAATAGATTAAGTACAAGTTTTCGGAAAGGCTCCCGGGTTCCGGGAGTTTCGGAATTTTACCTGGCATAGTGTCTTATAAAAATAATTATGGTATAATTTATAATTATACATATATTCAATTGCATAAATAAATATAAATATATATTCAATCACTGGAGGTCACTAGATGGATAGGGATAAGATCATAGATAATGCAGTATCTCAAATAGAGAGACAATATGGTATCGGATCGATAATGAAGCTCGGGGAAGCAGGCGCTCTTGAGGGTATAGAGTCGATATCAACAAGCTCTTTTGAGCTCGACACTGCTCTAGGTATCGGGGGAATACCCAGAGGGCGGGTATCAGAGATCTATGGGCCCGAAGCATCAGGAAAAACAACTCTTGCCCTGCATATCGTAGCAAATGCACAGAAAAGCGGAGGTATTGCTGCCTTTATTGATGCAGAGCATGCACTTGACCCGATATATGCCAGGAATCTTGGAGTTAATGTAGAGGAGCTTTTATTATCCCAACCCGATAGCGGCGAACAGGCACTTGAAATAACTGAAATACTTTTAAAAAGCGGTGCGCTGGATGTTGTCGTAATTGACTCCGTAGCAGCCCTGGTGCCAAGAGCGGAACTTGAAGGGGAAATGGGTGATAATCAGGTCGGATTACAGGCAAGGCTTATGTCAAAAGCTATGAGGAAGCTTACGGGAGTGGTAAACAAGACTAAGACTTCAGTAGTATTCATAAACCAGCTTAGAGAAAAGATCGGAATTATGTTTGGCAATCCCGAAGTGACTCCCGGAGGAAGGGCATTAAAATTTTATTCTTCAGTCAGGCTTGACATAAGAAGGATTGATTCTATTAAAAGCGGTACGGATATTATAGGGAACAGGGTAAGGGTAAAAGTGGCAAAGAACAAAGTCGCTCCTCCATTCAAGACAGCAGAATTTGATATAATGTACGGACAGGGTATATCCAGGGAGGGAAGCATACTTGATGTCGGATCTGATCTTGGCATACTTGATAAAAGCGGCTCCTGGTATTCATATAAAGATGAAAGAATCGGCCAGGGAAGAGAGAATGCAAAAGTTTTTCTTATCCAGAATGAAAAAATAAGGGAAGAGATGGAAGAGTCCATCAAGGAAAAACTTGGTTTTACCCCAAAAAAAGGGAAAAACAAGAAAATCAAGAAAAAGAAAGATATAACTGAGGAATAAATGAGAGATTGAAAGAAAAAATACAATTTCAGTTTCAGCTACTGGTGAAGTTTATACGAAGCCGGATTTAGCTTTAACAACCTTTTCAGTAAAAA
>JAZFRP010000185.1:0-4968 GCA_036445715.1 Candidatus Humimicrobiaceae bacterium
TATATGAGAATAAGTTCTGAAAAAGACAAACGCTATGCATGGGTTGAGATAGATCTGGCAAATCTTGATCATAATATAAAGCTCATAAAATCAGCAGGAACTACCCGGGATGCCAAAATAATGGCTATTGTCAAGGCAGATGCATATGGGCATGGAGCGGTGGAAGTCTCAAAACAGGTATTGAAAAGTGGGGTCAGTGCTCTTGGAGTGGCTCTTGTAGAGGAAGGTGTAAAACTAAGAAAAGCAGGTATTGGAGCACCAATATATGTATTAGGCGAGTGTTCTCCGCACTCAATTGCCGATGCTATAAAAAATAAGCTTATCCTGACCATAAACTCTCTTGCATCCGCGAAAAACTTTTCCGGTATTGCAGAAAAAGACGATGGGGGCCTGCATATAAATATAAATATAGATACCGGAATGAACAGAGTAGGAATAAACTGGAAATTTGCGGCAGATGAGATCTTATTGATCAAAAATATCAAAGGTATAAATATAGAAGGTATCTTCTCTCATTTTTCCAGTGCTAGCGAAGAGAATGATGATTTTTCAAAACTTCAATGGGAAAGATTTTCCAGGGTCAGAAAAGAAATAGAGATAATCTTACCCGGTATTAATAATATTTATCATTTTGCAAACAGTGCTGCATTCTTAAGATTTCCTTTCAGCCGGCTTGATATGGCAAGAATAGGATTGTCACTTTATGGATTAAATCCTTATGGTGAGGGATGGGAGGATTGGATCCCTGAGGAGACAAGAAATATGATCTCAGGACTAAAGCCGGTATTGGCACTTAAAAGCAGGATCTCATTTATTAAGAAGACCGGTGCAGGAGAACCAATATCATATTGTGGGACATTTAAGACAAAGACAGAAAGTGTAATAGCCACAATACCTGTCGGTTATGCTGATGGTTATAGCCGGCTTCTTTCGAATAAGGCAAAGGTATTGATCGGTGGTATGGAAGCACCGGTGGTGGGTAATATAACAATGGATCAATTTATGGTGGATATAACAGATATTGTAAAGGTGATAGATGTAGAATGCGGTGATGAAGTAGTACTTATCGGCAGGTCAGGGGATAAGGAAATACTCGCAGGGGATATTGCGGGACTTATCGGAACTATAAATTATGAAGTCGTATGTATGATATCAGGGAGGATACCAAGAATATATAAATGATAATAGAGTATCCGGGCCGGCAGCTTGATCGATTAAGGTAAAAGTGAGCATCTGGTTTCTAGAGAAGATCAAATAAGATTGGAAAAGGAGAAAATAAATGAGAAGAAAAGGATATATCATAAAAAAGATTATAACAGTCTTTATTACCGCGATCCTTTTGATCGCTTTATTATTTTTAAGTACCGGATGTGTCTGTCCATTGTTTTCCGCGCTGGAAAGATTTACAGGCCTGAAGATCAGTACCGGTGAAAATATTGATTTGAGTACAATTGAAGATGAACTTATCTACCCTGACTCAATTGCACTGGTACAGTTAACCGGCGATATAAACAGGATCCTGGAATTAATAGGGGAATACGGTGTGGCATTATCCGAGGATGAGATGGAAGTATTGGAGCATCTCCCGGAAACAATAACAGAGCAAGAAGTAGGTGCCACTGCATACTCAACAGCAGACAATAAAGTGGATGTGGTCAGCTATTATAATTCCCTGACAAACAAGGGATGGGATATCAATGATTTTGGCGATGTTGGAGGAAGTCTTGAGGGAAACAGTATGTTTATTGCAAAAAAAGGTGACCGGGAACAGGCATTCATGGTCGCCGGTACTGAAAATAATTCCTTTATTATTTTTATAGATTTTGACTGGGATGTATTAGAAGGGGAGGACATGCAGTAATTTATAAAAGAAAGAGAAACTATAGAGATAGGATAAAGTCTCATATATTAACAATATAATGATTAAAAATTATTTAAAATAAAAAAAGGATAAAGGAGGAAAAATGAAGAAGCTTCTACCAATCTTGCTAATGGCAGCACTGCTTATTGTCGTGGTGGCAGGTTGCACAGCTGAAGATGCAGTCGGGGCAGGATTAAGTGTATTCCTGATCGTGTGCTTTGGCGTTCTTGGCCTTGTCGGGCTGTTTCTTTTTATAGTGTGGATCGTGGCCATCGTCGATGTTGCAAAAAGAGGCAATGATGAATTTCCAAATGCCACCGACAATACTAAGACCATCTGGCTCGTGGTGCTTATTGTCACTTTTGTGGTAGCTACAGGCTTATCGTGGATTGCAGCAATCGTTTATTATTTCATGGTCATGAAAAAGATGCCCAGGAAAAAATAGAAAAAGCCGAGGATTGGTATTCTTTATTCGACCTGGACCAATGATTTAATATCATAATAAAAAGCCCTTCTTTAAAATTTAGAAGGGCTTTTTGTATAACTAAAGATCTAAAAGAAAAATTTCACTATTCCGAATCCCTGCGGGATGAAAACTCTTTAATTATATTGGAAATAGATGGGGGGATAATATCCTTCTGTTTAACCATATCCATTATATTTTTTGGCCCTACTTTTTTTACAATATAACCGGCAATGGCTCCAAGAACTGCTCCTCCTACTATAAATCCGATATAATTCTTATTAAAATTTTTGTCATTATCCATTTTTTAAACCCCCATAGGTGCTAAATGGTTGTCCTTCTTTTATCATTATAACTCAATATATATTAGTATTTCAAAAGAATAAAGACTAATTTTGCATATGGGGAAAAACTAATATAAAAATCTATATAAAAACTATAAAGATCTTTTGATGTATTTGAAGTTCATCAGGTATTCTATTAGTTGACATACCCTTTCGACAATAATGCTAAATAATCACATTTGTCTGTATATGCTTATTGCTTTATTATTACTATTGTTCTATCATAACTATCCAATTTTTAGAGATAATGAAAGAAGGAATGAATTGAACGAGCAGGTAACAGGGATTAAGAATTACAGGTTTTTTGACATTATAGTAGGATTATTCGTAGCTGTGCTCCTGATATCGAATATTGCCTCTACAAAAATAGTCGATATCTGGAGATTTACTTTTGACGGGGGGACAATAATTTTTCCTCTTTCATATATCTTTGGAGACATACTTACTGAAGTCTATGGGTATAAACAGAGCAGGAGGGCGATCTGGATCGGGTTTTTAAGTGCTTTTATCATGTCGCTTGTGCTGGGTCTTGTGGGCCTTATAAGTCCTGCCGAGGGTTGGGATCTCCAGGAAGCCTATATGGCGATACTAGGACAAACTCCTCGTATAGTGACAGCCTCGCTGATAGCATATTTTGCAGGAGAATTTTTAAATTCATACATACTTGCAAAGATGAAAGTTTTAACCGTGGGGAAATGGCTTGCTGCCAGGACCATAGGTTCTACTGTAGCCGGCCAGGGAATAGATACATTGATATTTGTATTTATAGCTTTTTATGGGGTATTACCAAACAGCCTGCTGCTTACCATAATAGTGTCTAACTATATTTTTAAGGTACTTCTTGAAGTAGCTTTTACACCTTTGACTTATAAAATAGTAAATTCATTAAAGAAGGCAGAAGGTGTGGATCATTATGACCGGAAAACAAATTTTAATCCTTTTCTTTTTTTTAAGAGAGAAAAAAAATAGATATGCACAAAATATATTACCGGCCATACAAAAGGTAGAAGAAGAAAGCTGTCATAAAAAGGCCCATGGGCCCTGCTAGTCTATGTCTGGCTGAGGATAACGGAAATGTCCCACGATATCATATTCCTTAAGGACGTCTACTTCACTTATACTCCCGAATTCAGCAGATATCATTATGATCAAAGGTATACCGTCTTCATTTGTATGTGGTGATACAAAACCACCAAGGTCCTTATATGGATTGTCAGGATCGAATTGGAAATAAAGTATATCCCCGGGCTGCCACAATACTGAATTATTAGGATCCCCTATTTCATACTCAGGTGGAAGCTCAAGAGCATGTCTCCTGAAAAACTGTTCCTGGAAAAAGACATCCCGGAAATCAATGTATTTTATAGCTTGATTCCGTCCCTTTATATCCATCGGATAATCTTCTTTATGCTCAGACATATCTTTATATATTAATTCCATAAGGTCAAAACCTGCATCATCCAGGACAATGGAGATAACATCAGTAGAGATCCACACATTATTTGTGGGATAACCACTTTCGGGAAATACCTCATATCCATATATAATATCTTCCTCGATAAGTTCTAAAAGCCTTAAAATTATTTGCTTTTGGATATCAGATAGCCCCAGCCCTTCGGTTCCTGAGTCTTCTGTACTTCCTGATGTACCATCTCCAGCAAGGTCCCCATCTGTCAGGGTTTCACCGGTATCATCCTGAGGGTTGCTTCCATCAGACAAGGCTCCTTCACTGTCAGGGATATACCCAATAGTAAGCTCACTTAAAGGATAATCCACTATTGAGTGAAAAAGATCATCAGGTAGCTTTATGATCTGCTGCTCCTCATAAAAACTTCTCAAGGCCCAGAATTGCAGCAAAGCTACAATAATGCCAATATAGATAAAATACCTGTAATTAAGAATCCTGGTAAATTTTGTTTTTCCTTCACGACTTTTCATTTGTAGATACATATTATATTAAAAAACCAATAAAATTAAGGACATTTTACCTTTATAAACACTTTACTTTTAATAGTTTGTTTATATACTTGTTATTTGAATCTTAATTGTAAGATTCTTATATCAAAAAGGACCAAATACAATTGTGCGAAGCGGGAACAAGGCTCAAAGGGCTTTGGAAAAAAGGAAAAGAATTAATTTATCCAGATATAAAGCTGCGATCAAAAAGCAGGTTGAAAGGACCATCGGGAGAGAAATAAAATATATTTCCTCCTTTTTCCCATACAATATAGGGAAATTTCACAATCCCGCCCTCCCTTATTTTCATAGTATTTTCCTGATGGAAAGTTATTTCAATGGGA
>JAZFRP010000186.1:0-4527 GCA_036445715.1 Candidatus Humimicrobiaceae bacterium
GTGTTTTTTTGCTCTTTTAAGGGCAAATGCCTCTGTATTATTGCTGAATACAAGAACTATATCACCACCCAGGTCTCCATCAGTATTATAGTCAATAAGAGCCTGGAGATTGGATCCGAAACCTGAAGCAAATACTGCAATTTTTTTTCTTATCATTTTTCTTAGAACCTATTTAAGACCTATTTAGAGCCTATTTTATAAGTACTTTTCCGGTACCGCCGGTTATTTCACCAAGGCTTATTATATCTTCGCCTTTTATCCCGGCACTGTCTCTTAAATCCTCAATGCTTGAAGGATTTATTATCATCACCATGCCAATTCCCATATTGAATACACGGAACATCTCTTTTCCGGAAATATCTCCCATATCCTGGAGCGCTGTAAAAACCGGAGGGACCTCCCATCTATCCTTGTATATTACGGCATCCATACTTTTAGGAATAATGCGGTCTATATTCTCGTAAAACCCGCCGCCGGTTATATTTGCGATCCCCTTTACTTCTATTTTATCATTACTGAAGATCTCTTCTGTAATGGGTGAATATAATCTTGTCGGTGCTAAAAGCAATTCTCCAAGTTTCTTTCCTCCGCCCCATTCAGGTTTACTTTCAAGATCAAGACCGCTTGCTTTAATTATTTTCCTGATAAGTGAAAATCCATTAGAATGAAGGCCGGATGACGCAAGGCCGACTATCATATCTCCCTCTTTGACCAGGGAGGGTTTTAATATGCTGTCTTTTTCTACTATACCTACTGCAAACCCTGCAAGATCGACTTCATCATCAGCATACATATCAGGCATCTCTGCGGTTTCTCCTCCCAGAAGTGCTGTATCACAATATTTACAGGCATTTGCCACTGATGTAATAATAGAGCTTATCTTTTCCTGGTCTATCCTGCCGCATGCAATATAATCAAGGAAGAAAAGTGGTTTTGCCCCACAGCAGACCAGGTCATTTATACTCATTGCCACAAGGTCCTGTCCGACACCATCATAAATTCCTGTTTGTTTGGCAAGTATCAGCTTTGTACCTACTCCATCTGTGGAAGACGTGAGTACAGGGTTCCTGTATTTGCTGGTATCAAGATCAAATAGGCCGCAGAATGAGGAAATATCACTTAAGACATTTTTATTATGAGTTGAATTGATTGTTTTCTTTAGACCGGACAATATACTATTGGCTTTTCCGGTATCCACCCCCGAATCCCTATAGGTGAATCCGCTATTTTTAGAATCATTTTTCTCAGGCATTGGAAGAGATCTTTTCCTCCTTATCCAATGAAAATTTGTCATATTCAAGACTCTCCTGATTCTGGACCGGATAATCCCCATTAAAGCACGCAAAGCAGAATTTATCCCTGGATTCCCCTATGGCCTTTTCCAACCCATCAATACTCAGATACCTCAAGCTGTCAACATTTAAAAATCTTCTTATATCTTCAATTGTCCTGTGATTGGCAATAAATTCTTTTTTTGTAGCCATATCTATTCCATAATAACAGGGAAAGAGCAGTGGTGGTGAACTTATCCTCATATGGACTTCCTTTGCACCTGCCTTATACAGCATCTTGACTGTCTTCCTTGAGGTATTCCCCCTTACTATAGAATCATCAACGACTACTATCCTCTTATCCTTGATTATTTCCTTGAGTGGATTCAGTTTCAGCCTTACACTTATTTCCCTTACTTCCTGGATTGGTTGGATAAATGTCCTGCCTATATACCTGTTTTTTATAAAGCCCTCTGCATAACGTATCTTTGAAGCAGCTGAATAGCCAATAGCTGCAGGGGTCCCGGAATCGGGAACGGAAATAACAATATCAGCATCCACCGGGGATTCTTTTGCAAGCTCTTTACCCATCCGGTGCCTGACCTTAAACATATTCTTATCATGTATATAGCTGTCGGGACGTGCAAAATATATGAGTTCAAAAACACACATGGATATCCTGTCGACCGGAAGGAGCATCTGTGACCTGAGGCCATCCTTGTCAATAACGACTATTTCTCCCGGGTCCACTTCCCTGATAAACCTGGCATCTATTATATCAAGCGCACATGTCTCAGAAGCAATTACATAATTCCCTTCATGGCTCCCGAGTACCAGCGGACGGAATCCGTGAGGATCCCTTATTCCAAACAATTTATCTTTAGTAAGTATCAGTACAGAATATGAGCCTTTGAGTTTAGAGGTCGCTTCTTTTATCGCCTCTTCTATGCTTTCGCATGAGGACCCTTCAATAAGGGATGCTATGACCTCTGTATCGGTAGTGGTCTCGAATTTGATCCCTTTTGCAGATTGTTCTTTTCTCATCTCGCTTACATTAATAAGGTTTCCATTATGGGCCACTGCAAAGCTTTCATTCTTAAACATCTTGTATATCGGCTGGGAATTTTTCCAGATATTTTTACCCCTTGTAGAATAGCGGGTATGGCCGATACCTATATGCCCCATAAGGGGTACGATATTCTGTTCATTAAAAACCTGGGCCACAAGTCCCAGATCCTTAAAGACTATAATATCTTCTCCATCAGATACAGCTATGCCGGCGCTTTCCTGCCCGCGGTGCTGAAGTGCCTGGAGACCGTAAAATATAATATCCGCTACTTTTTTTTCGGGCGCATATATCCCGAAAACACCACACTCATCTTTTATCCGTTTTCCGGGTATATACACTTTTGCGTCTCTACTTTTAACATTTTTATCTATATCCATATTTACCATTTTTTCTTAGTTTTCCCCTTTTATTTATCATAATCAAACAGGGCGATCAAATACATCTATATTCTAGTCTAAAATCCGGTGCACTCCAATAAAAAACCGAAAGAATATTATATCAGATTTATTAAATTCTTGAATCCAATTCCCTTATATATAATAAATGTATGCTGCTAGAAGTTGCTGCACCATTCCCTGGCATTCTGGAACATCTTCAGCCAGGGGGACGCTTCAAGCTTTTCTTTCCAGTCCAGGGGCATCCAGGGCCACTGCCAGTCAAGAAATGCCCTTTCAGGATGAGGCATCATAGCAAGATGCCTGCCGTCCGGGGAGCATAATGAAGATATTCCTTCAGGAGAGCTATTGGGATTAAAAGGATATTTTTCAGTAGGAATTCCCTTATCATCCAAAAATGTTGTTGGGACAAGACCTTTTTCCTTGATCTTATTAAAGATATCGGTATCCGGGCAATTAAAGAATCCTTCACCGTGATTTATCCATACTCCGAGTTTCGAACCTTCCATTCCTTCAAGCATTATTGAAGGACTGCTGTTTATTGCTACTGTGACCCACCTGGATTCTAATCTTCCCGAAGGATTAGCTATAAACCTTGGCTGATTTATTTCTTGAAGCCCTTTCCAGGGTACCCAGCCCAAAAGTGCCATCAACTGGCAACCATTACACACTCCCAGGGAGAATGTATCGGGCCTCCCATAAAATCTATCAAACATATCTTTAAGTCCTGGATTAAATCTTATGGTACCTGCCCAGCCTTTCGCGCTGTCCAGGACATCAGCATAAGAAAAACCGCCGACAAATACTGCACCCTTAAAATCATCTAGTGTCGCCGCACCGGACAAGAGGTCTGTCATTGACACGTCCCAGACTTCAAAACCGGCCATATAGAATGCTGAGGCCATTTCCCTGTCGCCATTGCTGCCTTCCTCGCGGAGTATGGCTACTTTTGGTTTATTTTTTTGCTGCAGGACCTCTTCAGGAGTCCTGACGGGCGAAAAGCTCAGCCTATAGTCAGGATTATCCCTATTATGTGAAGCGGCCTGACAGGTCGCAAGCACCGGGTTCATCTGCTGCTTTTCAAGCTTATCACTTATTTCTTCCCACCAGCCCAGAAGTATGCCGGTATCTTTCCCGATAATAATTTTACCTTCTGACCTGATAATGACTTTTCTATCTTCCGATGTCTCTCCAAGTGGTATTAGTGAGATACCCTGATCTGTCAAAACCCCTGATATCTCTTTCTCATTAATGGGGCTATATTCTATTACCAGTCCAAGCTCTTCAGAGAAGAGTTGGCTGATATTGCTGTCTACTGATGCAGGGAGTTCTATATCTATTCCGCAATTTCCTGACATGGCCATTTCTATAATAGTGGTAGCAAGACCTCCGTCACTTCTGTCATGCCCTGCAAGTATAAGCTCCCTGTCAATAAGCTCCTGGACAGCATTAAAGGCGCTGGCAAGTTTTAGGGGATCATCTACATCGGGAGAAACATCTCCCAGCTCCCCCAGTGCCTGGGCCAGTGCAGATCCTCCCATACGGTTTTTACCACATGAGATATCAATCAATCCCAGCTTGCTTTTACCTGGCATTTTTATGTCAGGAGTTATTATTTTCCTTATGTCCGGAACACTCCCATATGCGGATACGACTACTTCATTGGGTGCCATCACTATTTCGTCTTTTACCTGTGCTGCCATGGATACGCTGTCCTTGCCTCCATCAGCGGCTATCCCCAGATCCTTCATCAAAGCTCCAAGGGCCCTTGCAGCTTTTAAAAGTTCAGCAC
>JAZFRP010000187.1:0-8921 GCA_036445715.1 Candidatus Humimicrobiaceae bacterium
CCGGGGTTAGGATTGACGGTAAAAAGTTAATGCCTTCAAATGTAAGGATAGTAAAAACGGTAAAATCATACCAGGTATTAAAGGTGCAAATACATGAGGGTAGAAAAAGGATCCTGAGAAGAGTGATGATGCATCTTGGATATAGGGTCATTGATCTAAAAAGGACCAGGATAGGAGATCTCGGCCTTGGGGAATTAAAGGAAGGCAAATATAGTTTACTCAAAAGAAGTGATATAGAAAAAATATTTACCCCGGTTGGGAGTATTAAAAATTAATAAAAGGATAAAACATCTAATAATTTAAAAAATAATTAGAATTTTATCCAGATCTATAATATAAGAATAATGATGATAATAAAAAATAAAATAATTCTAGTAGTCCTGATCTTGTTAATACTGATATTAATAATCGGCTTGACCCAGGGATGCCGTCCTATCGCTGAAGCAATTAGAGGGATAATCAAGGATACTTCTATAGATAGTAATATTACCGCTGATGAAAATCATGAGGAAGCAGTGGACCATGGTATTTTTTCAGGAATTCCAAATAATTATAGAATCAGCAGTGTTAAAATACCTGGTCAGGCAATTGATGTTGATATTTCTGGAAATTTTGCATATCTGACCAATGATCTCGGTGTACTCTATATTATCAATATAATCGATAAGGAGAAGCCGTTCGTATACGGTAAATATCCAGGTATCGATTCTGCTAATATAGTAATAGCCCGTGACGATATAGCATACGTGTCATATACTGAATGGATCGCAGGAGAAGAAGAATATTATACTGAATCTGGTTTTAAGATAGTCGATATATCTGATAAAGAGAATCCGGTTGTAGTGGGTGATTACAATACCGGTAATGGAAAAAGAAAATCTGTTTTTGGCTTATTTATTGATAAAAATCATGCATATCTGAATACTACCACCTATTTTAATGAATCAGACTCCAGCACATTGGAGATTATAAACATTACTGACAGCAGTGAGCCATTCATTGAAAGTTCAATTAATATTGAAGGATCTCCAGCTAATATATGGATAGAAGGTGAAAGAGCTTATCTAAATACTAATTACTATGATTATGAAAACAATGATTATACAGATGAGAGTAAATTCCTGATCATTGATATTTCTGATAAAAGTAATCCGGCTATTATTTCTTCAATAGATGTTCCTTCAAATTCATGGGGGATATATGTAGATGATAAGTCTGCGTACCTATCAAGCAATAGATCCGGTGATGAGGGAGAATACAATGAGAGCATACTGCAGGTAATTGATATTACAAATGAAAGCAATCCGGAATCTGCAGGGTCCGTTCAACTTCCTGGGGGTGCATGGGAAATCGATATGGCCGGGGATTTTGTGTATGTTTCCGATCTGACCGGAGGAATATATACAATTGATGTGTCTGATGATGATAATCCATTCATTTCCGGAAGGCTTAATACCAGCGGTACCTCTTATGACATAACTGTCAGGGGAAATTATGGATATATTGCTGATGGTTTTGAGGGTCTTACAATTGCTGGTCTATCAAAAGAAGATGATACAAGCATACCCTTTTTAACGGGAGAAAATGAAAATATGGCCCCGAGGGCCATAATAGATATTTTTGGCGACCAGGTAGGAGATTATTATATTGCCGGGACCCCGGTTATATTTAGCGCCCTTAATGCTTTTGACCCGGAGGGCAGTCCTGTTGACTATTTATGGACAATAAATGGTGATATTATTAAAGAATCAAGATATATTGATTATATTTTTGACCAGCCGGGGGATTACAGTGTTTCACTTAAGGTCGATGATGGTTATACTACCGATACAACTACTGTAAATATACTGGTAGCCAATATAAATCATCCCTTAGAGAATATGGTCCCTCAAAATTTTTCAGTAGAGATAGAATATATCCTGACAAACAGGAGTCAGGTGACTTTAAATGATATCGAAACCTTTATGAGAATTCCTTTTACTTATAGTCCCTACCAGGAAATAAACAGCATCCAGACAAGTATTCCTGTAAGCGAGGAGATATTCGACAATCACTGGAATAAATTGTTTAAATTTGAAGTTGGGGAGGATCTGTTGCCCGGTGAAAGATTATCGATAAGATCGACTATAGATATTACTATGTTTGAATTTGACTATAGCGATATAAGCCAGGATCTTTATTATGATGAAGATGACCCTGACCTGATAAGGTATACAGGTGAGGACCTTTTTATAGATTCTGATAATCCTGCTATTGTCGACCTGGCATGGGAGATTATTGGCAATGAGACAAGCCCGGTAAGAATTGCCGGCATGCTCTACAATCATATAGCCAGGAATATGTATTATGATTATGAGAGGGCTGAGGACATGGAGTATGAATTCATGAATGCTTCTGAGATACTTGATATAGGCAAAGGTATATGTTCCGATTATTCGATCTTATATACTGCGATGCTTAGAGCGGTAGGTATCCCGGCAAGACTTGCCGCAGGTATACCCGTGTATACTATTTTATATGAAACTGGCAAAGAGATAGATGTTGGGCATGCATGGGTAGAGATCAAAATACCGGGTTATGGCTGGGTACCTGTTGATATAACAACTGAAGAAAATTTCTGGACAAGTAATTATTTCCTGGATATTGTTACTGAAAGAGGACCGGGATATATTTACGAGCATTCTACCATGGATTGGGGAAGTTACTATTATGACGGTTTTGACTACTCGTGGAATGGACCGGATGTGCCGGAAGTCGACCAGGATTTTATTTTCAGGGTAAAGGATCTTGAGCTTGAAAATATTATAAAGGATTGACATGCTCAAAGAATCGATAATAAACAATAAAACGATTGTAGCGCTATTCTCTTTGATAGTTTCCGTGATACTGGTTATTACAAAAGTAATAATTGCAGTAATCACCAATAGTATGGGAGTATTTTCCGAGGCTCTCAATAATGGCCTAGATCTTGTTACGGTATTGATCGCATTTCTTGCTATAAGGATGTCTTTGAGGCCTCCAGACAAGGACCACACATACGGACATGGAAAATATGAAAACCTTTCAGCTGCAGTAGAACTTATTATCATTTCATTGTTGAGTCTATTTATTATCTATAGGTCTGTCCACAGAATAATATACAGGGATTTTCAGCTCAATATTAATAATTATGTATTTATTGTCCTGATAATCTCAGTATTCTTGAATATCATCAGGGTCTATTTTGTGGGAAGGGCAGCAAAGATACACCGTTCATCTGTATTTGAAGCAGAATTCCTCAATTATATGACTGATATTGCAAGCTCCGTCATCATTATAGCCGGCCTGGTTTTTTCCAGATCAGGGTTTTTACTTGCCGATCCCATAGCATCTATTGTTGTCTCTATAGCAGTACTGATCTTCGGGCTTAGATTATCCATTAAAGTCTTCAGGAATCTTCTTGATTATATTCCTGCAGAGATAACTGACAGGATCATTAAATCATCTAAATATTTCAAAGAGATCAAATCTATAAATGAGTTGAGGATACATGAAGTTGGGAACATAAAGTTCATAAACCTTAATATAAACCTGGAAAAGAATCTCTATCTTTCCCAGGTGGAGAAAATAAAAGAGAGATTCAAAGATAAAATAGAAAAGGATAATCCTGATTGCCGTATAATACTGGAGACCAAAACTGATTTTGATAAAGATGATATTTATTCAAAAGTAAAAGAAATAATCCTAAACTATAAAAATATTAAAGATATCCATAATATAAATATTTACCAGGTGGAGGACCAGGTTGATTTATCGGTGCATATATTATTAATAAAAGATTTTGATCTTAGTAAAACAGAAAAATTAACCAAAAAAGTAGAAAATGAACTAAAAAATGAGATAATATCATTAAGAAGCATATATATACATATTGAAGAAGCAAATATTAAAGAGTCCTGGAAAGATATCACTCCTGGCTCGGAGTCCTTTATTAAACGGATAAAAAAAGAAATAAAACAATGTGCGGTTCCCAGTACATGCCATAATTTTACAATTCTTAAAAAAGATAAGAATTATAATATTGCATTTCACTGCAGGCTTGAAAAGGACCTCAAGGTTGGCCAGGCTCATTCCATTATCACGAGGATGGAAGATATAATAAGAAAAAAATTTAGTTTTATAGAAGAGATATCAATTCACGTAGAACCGGATAAAAAGTGATTGAAATGATCCCAGATAATGAAGATAGAATAGAAATTCCTACTACTTTTATTATTTTTGGTGCAACCGGTGATCTTGTCAGGAGGAAAATTGCAGGATCTCTCCTGAACCTCTACAGCAAAGGATTTATGCCGGATGATTTTCAGATACTCGGCATTTCAAGAAGAGACTATACTGACGATCAATTCAGGGATTTTATTTTTGAAAACTCCCTGAAAAAATTAAGGAATAAATTCAACAAAAATATTATAGATAACTTTTTAAAAAAATTGATCTATATAAAGGGCTATTTCAATGAAAAGTCGACTTATAATAAAATCAATGAATGTCTGCTAAGTAAAACCGGCGGGTTAAATTTTTGTGATAATAAATTGTATTATCTTGCTGTTCCTCCGAGATTTTACATGGACATATTTAATAATCTGGCAAAATCCGGACTCACACTATCATGTAGTCCGGAATCCGGATGGACAAGAATACTTGTTGAGAAGCCTTTTGGCAGGGATATCAATACAGCTGCAAAACTGGACCGGATGCTCGGTAAACTTTTTTTAGAAAAACAAATATTCAGGATAGACCATTACCTTGCAAAAGACACAATTAGAAATATACTATTTTTTAGATTTTCTAATATTATTTTTGAGCCGGTCTGGAACAGTAATTATATAGAAAAAGTTGAAATAAAACTTCTTGAGGACCTTGATATAGGTACAAGAGGATCATTCTACGATAATATCGGGGCCCTGAGGGATGTAGGCCAAAACCATATGCTCCAGATGCTCGCTCTAATAGCTATGGAAAATCCCGGGGGTCATAGTTCTGAAAGGATCAGGAGTGGGAGGATAAAAATCCTTAAATCTCTTGTAGGTATGGATAAACCGGAAGATATTGAAAAGAAGATAATCAGGGGGCAATATAGAGGCTATAGGAAACATAAAGATGTAAACAGTGATTCGATGACAGAAACATATTTTAGAATAAAAGCATTTGTTTCAAATAAAAGATGGAAAAATGTACCATTCTACCTGGAAAGTGGAAAAGCCCTTAATACCAAAAATACGGAAATAGTCATATATTTCCGAAATGTTACCGACCATCTTTGTCTGGAAGAGCAAAGAGATCTTGAGCACCGGAACATACTCAGTATAAAGATTTTCCCAAAGGAAGGCATATTCATAAGGTTCTGGGCCAAAAAACCAGGGCTCTATACTGATCTTGAACCAAGAGATCTTGAATTTGATTACAAGCAAGCAGGGAACAGGGGTGCCGGGGAATACGATAAAGTACTTCTTGATTGTATGAAAGGAGATCAGACACTATTCACAAGTACAGAAGAAGTCAATCTTGCCTGGAAATATATTACCCCGATACTTAATAACTGGTCCACAACAAAACTTCATTTATATAAAAAAAATAGTTCTTTACCTATAATCACCAAAGATGGAGGGACCAGTGAAGGATTTAAAAACAATTGAAAAATTATCAAGATTAATAAGATACTATATTCTGGTCTCTACGACCAGTGCAGGATCGGGGCATCCTACATCCTCCTTTTCTTCTGTAGAGCTTATGTCAACACTCTTTTTTGGAGGATTTTTTAAATTTGATCCCGCTAAGCCTGATCATATTAATAATGACCGGCTTATATTCTCAAAAGGCCACGCTTCTCCTCTCTTGTATTCACTCTGGGCCGCTGCCGGCATGGTTGATGAGAGCCAATTACTTACTCTCAGGGATTTCAATAGTGATCTCGAGGGACATCCGACCCCCAGATTTAAATATGCAGAAGCTTCTACCGGATCTCTCGGACAGGGTCTTTCTATTGGATTTGGAATGGCATTATCAGCAAAATATATTGATAAATTACCATATAGGACCTATGTGCTCCTTGGAGATAGTGAAATGGCTGAAGGTTCTCAATGGGAAGCCCTACAATTGACTTCATATTACAAATTAGGGAACTTAACCGCAATCCTTGATGTTAACAGGCTGGGCCAAAGAGGCGAGACCATGCTTGGTAGGGATACTTCTGTTTATGAAGAAAGGATCAAATCCTTTGGATGGAAGACAATAATAGTGAATGGCCATAATATTGAAGAAATAACTAAAGCCTATGATATAGCATTTGAAAACAGTGATGTGCCGACAATGATAATAGCAGACACTGTTAAAGGCAAGGGTGTCAGTTTTATTGAAGATATTGATGGTTGGCATGGAAAATCCCTTTCCGGGGACCAGAGAGACAAAGCTCTTATTGAATTAGGCAAAATAGACAAAGGTATTGTAGGGAAACTTGCAGTTCCGGTTAATATAAAAAAGGCAGGGCAGGGACCCGGGCCCGGCAATAGGGATAAAAATAAGGAGAGGCCCTATAAGATCGGGGATCTTGAGTCTACAAGGGAAGCATATGGAAAAGCACTCAGGGACATATATGAGGACTTTCCTGATATAGTCGTCCTCGACGCTGAAGTCAGTAATTCTACCTATGCAAAGATATTTGGTGATAATTACCCGGAAAGATTCTTTGAGATGTTTATAGCCGAACAAAATATGGTAGGTGCGGCCCTGGGACTGTCTTTAAGGGGGAAGATACCGTTTGTATCAACATTTGCTGCGTTTTTCAGCAGGGCTTTTGACCAGATAAGGATGAGTCAATATTCAAATACAAATATTAAATTTTCAGGCTCACATTGCGGTGTCTCTATAGGGCCCGATGGTGCGTCACAGATGGGCCTTGAAGATATTGCGATGTTTCGTACCCTGATAAATTGTTCTGTTTTTTATCCATGCGATGCTGTCTCGACAAAGGCGCTTGTTCGACTTTCTGCATCCCTTAAAGGTAATTCATATATACGAACCACAAGGATGGATACTCCTATTGTCTACGATAATAAAGAATCATTTAAGATAGGCGGCAGTAAAATCCTAAAGGAGGACAGCCGTGATATTATTACTGTCTGTGCAGCCGGGATCACGCTCCACGAATCATTAAAGGCATATGGGGAATTACTAAAAGAAAATATTCATATTAAAATAATAGACATATATTGCATAAAACCAATTGATGAAAAGACAGTGAAGGATGCTTCTTTAAAATCGAAAGCCCTGATCACTGTAGAGGATCATTTTCCTGAAGGCGGATTGGGAGAAGCTATATGCAGTATTGAAGGTATAGGTTGTCCGGTACATATCCTGGCTGTAAGAAAGATGCCGAGAAGCGGAAGCCCGGAGGAACTACTGAATTATGAAAGCATATCAAAAGAAGCTATAATCAAAAAGGTCATGGAGGTAATCAATACCTGACCATATTTTGTAATCATTTCATTTAAAGGAAAGGTGATTATTATTAGGATTTTTATTGACTCTAGTAAACTGGATGAGATCAGCCAGGCATATGACTGTGGACTTCTTGATGGGGTTACCACTAATCCTTCCCTGATAAGGGCGGCTGTTGAGGATGAAAAAGCAAAAGGTGGAAATATTGATATTGGAGAATATATCAAAAAGATCCTTCTACTTGCCAGTGGATTACCTGTCAGCCTTGAGGTTATCGGTATTGATTCCGCACAAATGATAAAAGAAGGTAAAAGGCTTTATAAGCTGTTTAATCCTATTGCCGGAAATGTTTATGTAAAAATTCCAGTTAATCCTTCAATCGATGAAAAAAGCAATAAAAATTTTGAGGGTCTTAAAGCAATCAAGGTATTATCCGGTGAGGGCATACCCATCAACTGTACTTTGATCTTTACACCAGAACAAGCATTGCTGGCAGCAAAAGCAGGAGCATCTTTTGTATCACCCTTTGCCGGGAGGATCGATGATCATATCCGGCAGGAAAATAATATTGAATTTAAAAAAACAGATTATTTCCCGGCATATGGAGTAGAAAAAGATGGAGACACCCTTGAGGACAATGGGGTGATCTCAGGAATAGACCTCGTGGCCCAGATAAGGGATATATTTGATAATTATGGTATATCTGAAACAAAGATACTTGCTGCCAGCATAAGGAATGCGCGCCAGACCAGGGAAGCCGCATTGGCTGGTGCGGATATTGCAACTCTTCCGATGAGTGTGATAGGTGAGCTTTTGGTCCACCTCAAGACTGCAGAGGGGATGAGAGGCTTTACTAAAGATATAGTTCCTGAATACCGGGATCTCCTTGAACGCAGAAAATGATTCGACCCGTAATTGAAGGTTTATATAAATACCGGAGCCACTATGAAAATATCATACAATCCTGATAGGTCGGTGCTTGATGATGAGGCATCAGATTTTTTTGCATATCATACAAATCAGATACTCAATAGAAAAGATATTGTATTGTGGGCGATGCCTGGAGGAAGAAGTGTGTCAGGTATATTTAGATCCTTAGCAGACAGGGAGGACATACCGTGGGAAAAAGTACATCTCTTTATTATTGATGAAAGACTTGTTCCCGTCACCGATATTGAAAGTAATTACAAATTACTATATGAAAACCTGGTAGCCGGCCTGCTTGAAAAAGATAAAATACCAACTGCCAATATTCATCCTTTTATTTTTGAACCCGGAGATAATGATCTTGGGACAGGGGCATATGAAGAAGAGCTTAAAAAACTCGGTAACCATTTTGATATTATTCTTTTAAGTTCTGGAGAAGACTGTCATGTGGCCGGTATTTATCCGGACCACCACTCTGTAAAAAACAAATATAAATATTTTTTTACAATGGAAGATTC
>JAZFRP010000188.1:0-5509 GCA_036445715.1 Candidatus Humimicrobiaceae bacterium
ATTCATCAAATAATAGTACAATATTTGTTGTAATAGAATAATGAAAGTAATAAGTAATAAAATTGTAGCCATAATTGTTAGTCTAATTATAGCCCTCACGGGACTAACTTATTTTGCATGCCCACAAGAGCTTTTCCCCCAATCCATTGAAGATGAACTCTCGGAGATAAAAGATGAGAGAGAACTGACTCAGAAAAAAATCGAAGAAGCCAAGGCTAATGAAAAACGCTATACCAATGAAGTGTCCCAGGTAGAAAACCAGCTGCTGGGAGCCCTCGCCGAGCTTGGCGATCTTAATGACCAATTATCTGATGCTAAACTCAAGGTGGATCAGGCGACTGTGGAGATCGTCCTGAAACAAGAGGAACTGGAAGTTATTGAAGGTGAGCTTGACCAGAATCTTCAGATATTAAGTGACAGGGTAGTATATACATATAAAAAAGGGGCAAACCATATTCTTGAACTGCTACTTGATGTCAGCACTTTTATTGAATTTAACTCCAATCTTAAACTTGTCAATATTTTCACACGACAGGGAAATGACAATGTCCAGCAGATAAAAGAGAAGAGAGATGCTGTGCTGGGTATGAAAAAAGTTATAATCGAACTGAGGGAAATGCAGAGAGAGCACCAGAAAGAAATTGCCGGACTGGTAGATCAGGCAGAGAATAAGACTGAAGAAATAGAAGATCTTTACGGTGAGAAGAAATACCTCCTTTCTAAGACAAAAGCTGACAAAGCGGCCCTGATAAAGATGGAGGAAGAACTTGCTGAAAAGGAAAAGGAACTTATCAGGATACTTGAAAGCTATAGATATGGTATGCCTCCCTCCGGAAAACTTGTCTGGCCTTCAGCAGGACCATTACTTTCTGGTTTTGGTTACCGGATACACCCTATACTTAGAACTAATAGACTTCATGCGGGAATCGATATTGGATCACCATATGGTACAGCTGTTAAAGCAGCAGCAGGTGGAAAAATCATCCAGGCTGGTTATTTTGGAGGATACGGTTATTCAATAATAATATACCATGGTGGTGGATATGCGACATGGTATGCACATCTTTCAAGCATAAATGTTTCTTTGGGACAAATGGTTGAGAGGGGTTCTGTCATAGGTAGAGTGGGTTCTACCGGTTTTTCTACCGGACCACACCTTCATTTTGAGATCAGGATAAATGGTGTTCCACAGAATCCTATGGGATACTTGTAATAATATCCATCGAATTTATTCTTTCTTTGATTTTTCGCGTGCCCTGGCCTTGAATTTATTAAGCTCTATTATATATCTCTGATGAGTCCCCTCGCCAATCTTTTCTACTTCATCAAATGCTTCGACTTTAAGGACCAGTCTTTTTCCGTCTATTTCTGTAAGTTCTGCGCTGGCAGTTATATTCATACCTTTTGGAGTTGCTGCAATATGCCTGATACTAAGTTCTGTCCCAACTGTAGCAAAACCCTCCGGCAGATTATTATCCACTGTATTTATTGATGCTTCTTCCATGAGTGCTATCATGGCGGGGGTCCCGAATACATCTACTTTACCGCTCCCGAATTTAAGTGCAGTATTTTCTCCGGTTACCTTTGTCCTGGCTTCCCCATGCATTTGGACCTTTAAATTAAATTCATTCATACTTGTTCCCCTCGCAGGAAAGTATCTTTTATTATTTTAAAACTTTTCTCATCATAGCTTTCTATGATGAGGTCGGCTGTATTAAGAAATTTTTGAGGATAAGTATTGGTTATGGCTATGCATTTCATTCCTGCATTTTTAGCAGCTTTTATTCCCACAATAGAATCCTCGAAAACGATACACTCATCCGGTTTAACATTAAAGTTATTTGCTGCCTTTAGATAGATCTCCGGATCAGGTTTTGCATTCTTTACATGATCCCTTGCAAGCTTCAGATCGAAAAACCTGTTGAAGTCAAGTTTAGAGCATATTATATCTACTTCCCTCATCCTGCTGTTTGTAGCAAGGGCCAATGGCAAACTCTTCTTTAAGTAGATCAACATGTCATGTGCCCCCGGTATAGCTTCAACTTCCTTTTTCATCGTCCTTACATATTTTTCTTTAAGAGTGTCTTTAAGTGTCTGGCTGTATTCCATACCGTTTCGTTTAAGTATTTCCCTTACAAGATCTTTCCAGTTTAAGCCAAAGACATCTTTTTGTTCCTTCTTACTTATAATAATGCCTTTAGTCTTGAAGAAATCGATGGTCACTCTCTGAGCGATCTTTTCGCTATCTGCAATAGTCCCATCCATATCAAAAATAGCCAGTTTAACAGGCCTTATGGTTTGAATTTTATTAATCTTCTGTTTCATGGTTTATTTATTCTATATTAAGATTACATGAAAGTCTTGTATTTTAAAGTAATTAATATTCTTGAAAACGGAGAATTTAGAAAAGCTTTGACATATTTAATTCAGTACTGTCCTGTCCCCTGATCTTGTATACCCAATCAGGGATTTTCTTCATCAAGCTTCCTGCTTCGCTGTACATGGCCAGGATGTTTTCAAGTGGCGAGCCGGGTTGGGCCGCATGGGAAGGACCGAGGATAAGTCCACCTTCAGGGAATAATTCAAGCCGCCTTTGGACCTCTCTCCTGACTTCTTCCGCTGTACCCCAGGCAAGTTCTTTCTGCACATCCATGCTTCCCTGGAATATTATCCTGTCTCCAAAAATTCTCGCGAGCTCTCCTATACTATTTTCCGGGGTAGTGGGTTGGACAACATCATATACATCGAGGCCTATCTCTATGAGCCGGTCAAGGAATGGCCATACGGTGCCGCACATATGCATCATGGTCCTTGCCCCATATTTGTGAACCATTTTAAAATATTTTTCATACTTAAGGGAAAAGTGCCTGTCAAATATTTCCATGCTTATCATTGGTCCTAATTGATTTCCAAGGTCCTCACCTGCATGTGCAAAATCTATTAGGCCTTTTGATTCTTTTAATATATTTTCCTGGGTCTCATAGTAGAACTTAAACCTTGCATCCAATATTTCTAAAAATGCCTCATTATTGTCAACCAGGTCCATGAGGACTTCTTCCATTCCCCTGGCCCGCGATATTCCATTAATAAAGTCCATATCGCCCGCCGTACCCATGCATGCTGCAAAACCACCTTCATGTATGGATTTGGCATTATTATAAACATTTGAATAATCAAACCAATCAGCACTTGGAAAATGTGACTTATCAAGATCTTTCAGTTTTTCAATGCCAGCAAATGGTTGATAAACTGGTTCAGGATATCTCCCACCTTCAAACTGGATATATTTATATCTCTCTCCAAAATATCCTTCAATACTCCCATCAGGAAATGTCTTTAACTCAGGTCCAGTGTATTCAGGTTCCACATATCTGAAATCATCCCCTAAGACTATTAACATCTGTTCATCATTCTTTAGTCCAAAATGCTCCTTTATCATATGATTCACCTCAGGAGTGCCTTCATGTTTTATTGGTATCCTGTCATAGCCTTTTCTTTCAGCTGCGCTTAAAACTCTCTCTCTTGATGTCATTTCCTGTGTCATAGATATCCTCTATCTAAAAAAATTAAATAAATATTTTTTATCTGACTGTCAGATTTATTTAAACCTATTAATTATCTCATTCAATCTATTCCTATAATAAGAAAAGTTCTCCCATGTACAGTCCTGGGATACAAAATGATCAATATGAGGAATATATCTTCCCTTCCCGAGCATTTCCTCAACAATCGCCAGCTCCTGGTCAATCTTTTCCTTTGTAGAACCTTCAAACAGGACTCTTTTATCGATACCCCCTATAAGTTGGAAATCAGGATAATTTTTCCTTATGCGCAGCATATCATTTCCGGCAGCCCTCTCGAATGGATACATCCCGGTAACTCCTGTCTCTAATATAAGGGGGAGGAGATCCTCCACATAACCATCGCTGTCTGTGAGGATAATGTCTATGCCTGCCTCCTTTGCAAAGGAAACCATCTTTTTATACCTCGGGGTCAAAAATTCCTTATAGTGTGCAGGCGATATAAGGGAGCCTCCTTTTCCTGCCATATCCTCCCATATGAGGAGGCAGTCAATATCTATATCCTCTACTATCCTGCCATAATAGGAGATAAGGAAATTTAGAAATGTCTCACATATATCATGTATAAGTGCCGGGTCGTCATGCATTGTCATCATATAGGTGGTAATGCCCATTATTGCCCTGGGGAAACCTAAGAATCCACCATTGGTCCCGCCGAGCCTGATCGGAAAATCCCTGTCTTTAAGTCTTTTTGCAAGACCTGTCCAGTCAGGGGGAAGCTTATCTTCTATAGAATCAGGACTATAGTACTGCTTGTATTCATTCCAGCTATCCCAATCCTTTACAGGGTGGGCTATCTCCATGGGTAATGATGTTATGTTTATATCATTTTTATTTGTGACCCCATATGAGTCCTTATATATTATATGGGTCTCTGTCTCGTCAATTACTTCTTTTTCAAAACCGGGGCTATAGTCGACCGGAAATTTGGTCAGGTACTGGTCCAGGCCAAATACGGGTCCGACATTTAAGTCTCCGGCCTTTTCCATATCAGCATAAATATTACGGTTTGCCATGATCGCAATACCATCTGATATATCCTCCGGAACCTGGGATACGATATTAAGTCCTTCATTTGACCATCTCCTGATCGTCCCGGCCCAGTAGCCGAATTCTACTTTCGGAAGTTTCACTCCACTATACTCCCCTCCGGACATTCTCATGACCGAGAGGAACTTTTCTCTTGAATTCAAATATTATCCCTTCTAATCCAGGTGAAATACTTCTTCTAGTATCTCTATTTCAGGTCCCAGTATTGATTTATCCTCTTTTACAAAATACTGGTCCATATAATTCTGCCATCTCTCATTTACATCCAGTTTTGAAAATTTTTCCATCTGCTCCTGGAAATCTCCTTCCACTTCAAGATATGCAAAAAGGGTTCCATCGCCTCTAAAATATATGGAATAATTATGCATTCCATAATCATTGAGAGATTTTGCAAGCTCGGGCCATATCTCGTCATGTGCTTTTTTGTATTCTGCTTTCAGTTCCGGCTTGATCTTGAAAGTAAATCCAACTCTTTGCATAATACACTTCTCCTTTTTTTAATTAAGTACCAGACTCTTAGATAATAGGGTTTACTTTAAGGCTTTGATAAATCTATAGAATCAATGTTATGGGATATATTTTTAGAACAATAGATCAGTTATCATATCCATATTGTCTGCAAAACGGTAACCCTTTAAGTTCTCATCTATTTCCTTCTCATGCTTTTGAAGTTTATCTGCCATCTCCTTGTATTTCCATACTAGTTTTATACCAAGAGCAAGTGATTTTTGCCTGTCATCACGCGGAGCAATAATATCTATAGCGGACCAGCCTTCAAAATTTGTTTTATTTAAATAATAGAAAAACTCCAGCAGTTCCCAGAAATTTATGGTCCCGAATATCATGTCAGGGTCCGCATCCTTATAATTTTCATTAAG
>JAZFRP010000189.1:0-4607 GCA_036445715.1 Candidatus Humimicrobiaceae bacterium
CTTGAGAATGGAAAATTATATCTTGAAGAATATCACCCGGATCTTAAGCATCTTGATGATATTGGCGAAAAATTTGAAAATGTAAGCAGCATAGAGACAGATTACTATGCGAATAATACTGTAGACATCTATATCCCTATTGAAGAGTCCAATCCGCTTGACTATAAGCTGAGGAAGAAATATTCAGGTAAAATGCAGTTTATCAGGTCTGGAAAGTTTTTTTTCGACATCCTGAATAAAGATGCCACAAAAGGCAATGCTCTTCTTGCTTTAATTGATTCACAGGGAATTAAAAAGGAGGAAATTGCAGTATTGGGAGATAGTCCCAATGACCTTTCCATGTTTGAGATTGCCGGGCTCAAGATAGCTGTAAAGAATTCATATCCTGAAATCCTGGAAAAGGCAGATATTGTAACAGATGAGAGCTATAATTCGGGTCTGGGAAAAGCAATTTATAAATATATCCTGGAAGGCCAGGAGCCTGTATGAGAACCATGTTAAATCTCCTGGGGCAATGTGAAATATTGACTATATAAATAACATGAAAGATAATTTGAAAATCTTTGACAATGGCAGGGGTTATGGTAAAATTAGCGTCCTGATATTAAGAATTAAACTTTTTATAATAAATCTATAATAAACACAAATGCCAATAAATTCAAACAGTACAGTAGCACTTACAAAAAAGGTAATTATAACTTCGTCGAGACCTGTGACCAAAGAGGATTTTATCAAAAAGATCAGTGAGATTTCCAAGAATTTAGTTGAATACCTCAAGAAAAATGGTTGCAAGGAGATAGGCCATATCAAATTTATCTCTACCACTGATGGTGAGGATTATCTGCAATTTAGTATTCATGACATAAATAAAAAACCAAAAATACAGGGCATACTCAGAAAGACTTTTGAAAAGATAAAACTTACTTTAAATATAATAGAATTTGGCGTAGGTAGGGAAAAGATTGATAATAAGATAGATTCAGAAATGAAAAACATCAAAGATTATTTTTCTAACCTTCAGTAAGATCAGTATATTTTTAAATCCCCCGGAACATATACAAGTCTCAGAAATCTTGAAATACTATTATAGTCCATATTAAGTACCTGTAATGGATCAAGGTATTTATTTAAATATATAATTGCAAAATGTAGATGGCTGTCTATGAAGGAAGGGTCGTCATAAGCACCTATTGTAGCTATATTGTCTCCCTGCTTTACCATATCTCCCTGGCTTACATATATATTCTGCAGATTAAGATAAGTGGTCCTGATATCCTGATTATGCCTTATTACAATAGTACGGCCTCCAATAGGGGAGAAGCCTGTATAGGCTATGATCCCATTACCTGATGCTGATATACTATCCCCCGGATCACCTATTATATCTATTCCGGTATGTTTGTAATCTGCCTGTTTCTCATCATTAAAGTATTCTTCCCTGAAACCAAGTGCCACGTCTCCATAAAGGGGGGAAATAAATGGTTTTCTAAGATTATGTTCCTTACCCGGAGAAGAGGAGATAATCGCGGGATTTGAAAGCAATGATAATAAGAAAATAGTAATAAGCAAGACAAGACATCCAGGTAGCCTGTGTCCAGTTTCTTTGATGCATGATCTTATTCCCTTTAGAGATTTCATGGGAATATTATAATATGATTAATTATTAATGTAAATACACAAATGTATAAATTAATTATACCAGCCGGTACTCAGAGCTTTTCAATGAATTTTATTTTCCAGTCATTATGGTCCTGTTTTATAAATCTCAGGATTTTTAGCGTTTTTCTTCCCGGATGGTCCCTGACACTAGTAATAAAGCGAAAAATTAATATCTATTTGTAAAAAATTCTAACCAAAATAAAATAAAATGTGTATAATTGTATATTAGTAAGGGTTTATTGATCTAATTCTTACACTAAAGGTATTTATTATAATGGAACCGTATTATGGAATAATCTTAAGGCAATATTTATTTTAAAATAGCACTTAAGAACTTATAATAAATATTTTATAAAAGTATTATAATTTACTAATAAAACGAAGGGAGCAAAAATGAATAAGTCAGAATTAGTGGATGCAGTAGCTGAAAAAACCGGTCTTTCAAAAAAGGATGTTGCCGGCGCTATAGATGCATTTCAGGAAGTTATAGGTGATGCCCTGGTGAAAAGAGACAAAGTTGCATTGGTCGGATTCGGAACTTTCCAGACCTCAGATAGAAAAGCCAGAGCAGGCATAAACCCAAAGACCGGAGAAAAGATCCAGATAGCTGCCCGTACAGTTCCAAAATTTGTAGTTGGTAAGGCCCTAAAGGAAAAAATAAGATAAACAGGCAGATGTGCGATACCTGTTGATGAAATTCGAATAATAAGGAGATATCCTTGAACCGGGTATCTCCTTTAATCTTTCAAAAAATGGTGAAAGGACATTATGAGGAAAAATAAGTTATATATAATTTTGACTGTTTTAACTATTATTTTTCTTTTTAGTTTTGCAGCATTATGCAATCAATGTGGTGCTCCAATTGAAGATAAGGTAGGTGTTGGCGAAGAGGAGAATACAGACGCCGACACAGATGCTAACGCCGATGCAGAGGCAGATACTGACGAAGATACCGACGCAGACGCTGATGAAGACGCCGACGCAGACGCTGATGAAGACGCCGACGAAGATGAAGATGCCGATCCTGACGATTTAGAGGCTCCTACCATTGAACTAATAATATATGAAGGTCCTATCTATTCATCCGGTGATGAGGTCTGCTATTACAGGATAAGAGCTGATGTAACAGGGACACCGAATTCAGACATAGATTTTTCAAAAGATGACAGTAGCGGAGCATGGGGATCAAAAAAAGTTCAGATCAATTTAAGCGACCCGGCAGATTCATATACTCTTACAGCAACTGCTACCAATTCTGAAGGGTCCGCCTCTGATTCAATAACACTGTCGTGGGGATGCAATGGCCCCCCTGTGATAGCCTCGATAGTAGTGGATGAAGATTTCCATTATACAGATGAGACATATCATGTGGATGTAAATGCATCTGATCCAGACGGGGATCCTCTTTCTGTGACATGGAATGTAAGTGGCGGAAGCATAAATGATATACATGCAAATCCTATGAACTGGACAACACCGGCAGCTGCTGGTGATTATGATGTATCAGCAGAAGTAGACGATGGAAATGGAGGGACTGCAACACTCACAATATCTGTAGAGGTCCTCCCGTCCCTGCCTCCTCCTGTGGCAACAATGGATGTACCTTTTGTCAATTCTGAAAGCGGATATATAGTACAGGGGCAGGAAGTAGTTAATAACGTTGCAATATATGCAGGAGATTCCAATACAAATAGAGCAAGCAGGGGGTTTATGAGTTATGATATAACCTCACTTGCGGGGGTAATTGTAACTGATGCCACCCTTACCTATGATCTACAGGCGATAGTCGGGTCCCCGTCCTTTAGTAGTTTATGGGTCGGAGTCACCGAGTGGGGAGCTGAGCCCCTGGTAGTATCGGATTTTAATCTGGTCGGAATAGGAATAGAAAGCTTTGTTTCACCAAATTTTACAAGCAGTAATCAAAAATTGATAGATGAACTGCAAGACGCAATAGATGATGGCAAATCCAGGTTCCAGGTAAGGATACATTTCTCAGTTTTAACCTCAGATGGTAATGGTAACTGGGATGGCTGGACATATTTTAAAAGTCATGTCAATTTAAATGTAGTCTATACAGCGCCGTAGAATCATAATGATGATGATGGTTGTGAAATAGGAAAGTGAGCATTATTCTTTTTTGGATTAAAATAAATAGCGGGAATAAAACAGTATTCATTCCCGCTATTTATAATATATAGTAAAGACTCTTCTTAAGGTCTTCAAGTTCTGAATGAAGTTTTTCCCATTCATCCATCTTCTTCTCCAGAGTCTTTTTAAGTTCGCCATATTTAATAAATAATGTATTATTTCCCTGGTCTTGATCATAAGGAGCCTGGTCCGGAGATTCAAACTGTGCAGATAATCCGGTTAATTCCTCCTCCAGGCTTTCAATCGAATTTTCACATCCGGAAATATTTTTAATCAAGGTACGTAATTTTTTGTTAAATTCTTTTTTCTTAATATAGTTTTCCCTGCCCGTAGACGCAGGACTTGCCTCTGGCCCAGGGTCAACTTTATTTTCATTCTCCTCGAGCTGGCGCAGTGAATCAATCTTTTTCTTTTGAAGGAAATCATAGATATTACCAATAAATCTATTTATCTTATGATCCTTAAACTCATATACATTATTTATAAGACCATCGAGAAACTCCCTGTCATGAGATACAAGGATCAATGTACCAGTAAATTTCTGGAGTGCTTTTTTAAGTATATCTTTTGAACGCATATCCAGGTGATTTGTAGGCTCATCAAGAATAAGGAGATTGAAAGGTTCCAGGAGAAGTTTGATCAGGGCAAGTCTCGATCTTTCACCCCCGGACAATACTTTTACTTTTTTTTCAATATCATCATCCCGGAATAAAAATGCGCCCAGGAGAGGTCTTGTCCTGGTCCGGGAATCTCTGGCAGCCACTCTGTCTATGGTATCAAAAACTGTAATAGACTCATCA
>JAZFRP010000190.1:0-2783 GCA_036445715.1 Candidatus Humimicrobiaceae bacterium
AGCTATGGAGGGAATCCCATGGCTTCTGCGGCAGGTCTTGCATCACTTGAGGTGATCGAGGAAGAAAATATAGTAGAGCGGTCAGCAAAACTGGGAGACTTCATAATGAAAAGGCTTAATAAGATGAAGGATGACCACAAAATAATCGGGGAAGTAAGGGGAAAAGGATGTCTCCTTGGAATAGAGCTTGTAAAGGACCGGGATACTAAAGAACCATTCATTGAAGGTGGAAATAAAGTATACCAGAAAGCTTTTGCCAGGGGTGTCGCCTGGATACCTTCGAAACAGAATCTACGTATGTCTCCCCCACTTATAATGGAAGAAGACCTTGCAACAAAAGGCCTGGATATTATTGAGGAGTCCATATCCGAAGTAGAAAAAGAGTACGGTTATTAAAACCATATCCTGCGGCCGTGTAATATTGCATGACCGCCGCATTTACAATTAAAAATTAGATCATGAGGTGAATTTAAATGAAAACATTAGGTATCGGCATGGTAGGCTACGGGTTTATAGGAAGAGTACATACCCTTTCTTACCTTAATCTCCCCTATTACTATAAACCCATGCCTGCCAGGTTGAAGATGGTGGGAGTTGCTTCTGTCCCTGTCTCTGATGCTGAAGAAGGTGTGGAGCAGGCTGGTTTTGAATTTGCAACTGATAATTGGAGGGACCTTCTTGCAAGGGATGATATTGATATCATAGAAGTCTGTACCCCAAATTTTCTGCACAAGGAAATAATAATAGAGTCCCTGAAAGCCGGGAAACATATAAATTGTGAAAAACCACTGGCCATGGACCTGGCTGAGGCAAAAGAAATACTGGAAGTAGCCGACGCTCATCCTGACCTTATTTCACAAGTAACATTTGAATACCGTTACCAACCGGCTATGATGAGGGCAAAAAAGCTGATAGAGGAAGGCCTGCTTGGTAGAGTTTACAGTGCCAGGATAGCCTACCTTCATTCAGGTAATTCTGACCCCAACCGTCCACTTTACTGGAAAATACAGAAAAAGTTCTGCGGAGGAGGCTCCCTTTATGACCTGGCTTCGCATGTGGTCGACCTTACAAGATTTCTCCTTGGAGATTTTAAGAAAGTGTTTTCAAGACTTGAAATATTTACAAAGAAAAGACCTATTGCAGGAAAACCCAAGGAGTTTGGGGAAGTAGATGTTGATGACCTGGCACTTATTATGTTTGAATCCGCCAGCGGCTGTATCGGTACCATTGAGGGTTCCAAGGTAGCCACCGGGGCCAATGATGAATACCGTATAGAGATACATGGTGAAAAAGGTGCAATTAAATTTAACAGCATGCAGCCAAATTTCCTTGAAGTCTATGACACAAGGGACACCGGAGAACCTATAGGCGGTAGAAGGGGCTTTACAGCTATTGAGACTGTGCAGAGATATCCCAAACCCGCTACCCAATTCCCGGGACCAAAGTTTTCAGTTGGCTGGATGAGATACCACTCCGGTAATGCCTTTGATTTTATTACTAATGTTTCCAATGGTACCAAACCTATTACAGATATGCATTCAGGCTATAAGGTCCAGGAAGTCCTCGAAGCGGCCATGATATCGAATAGTGATGGAAGGTGGGTGGATCTTCCGCTTTATTGATATCAATCTTTCAAATTTTCTTCTAAAAATTTATTTTCTTTTTCTATGTCCCAGTGGTCTACCATTTTTAAATCCAACTGCTTAATGTGGGGATAAAGAATGGCTTTCCCCTGGATCTGGTTGTTTTTTATCATTTGCAGGACCTTTACTGCATTATCAATGCTTCCCACTGCTGCTACATAATTTCCCGGATCTATATCATTATTTTTAATAGCCTCAAGAGTCTCGATATAATCTCCCGGATCACCACCGGAAGAACCGGCAACTTTTATTTCTTCATAATGTACTTTTATATTGTCAATATTTAACATTGAGTCTCCCTTTGGCAGTCCCCCGAATAAATTTATAACCCCGCCAAAACCGAGCCAGTTAAAAGCTTCCTGCTGGACCTTCTTGATCCCTACAGGTAATATTATGTCATCAGCCATCTTACCTTCTGTAATATCAGTCAATAGATCATATATTTTGTCCGGGGTCACTGTTATAAGTTTTATTCCCTTTTCCTCTGCTTTCGGCACCAGTACCTTGTTAACCCAATCTAATCTTTCCTCCAGAATATCATTTACTATTAAAACCCTGGGTCTAAACCTCATCGCCAGCTCTATATGTATTAGTCCCATAGCACCGGCCCCAACGATTATGCAGACTCCATTTTCTTTTATCCCCAATTTTGCATATCTGGAAGTCTGTGGAGAATCCTTATAAATATGAACATTGCGGGACTGTGCCGATATAACACAGGAGATGGGCTCGGCCATTGATACTGCAAAATAAGGTATATTGCTATCTGGCAAAGGGATAAGACAATTTCCTTCCATGACCTCTTCCTGGATCAATATATATTCTGCCAATAGGCCGGACAGGGTATATCCGATTGCTGTTTTTTCCATACCTCTACCATTATTATTATATCTTTCAAGGTGGTTTATCGGGCCAAGGTCAACAGCCGGTTGAATTCCGTAACGTTTACCAGTTGAATATTTGTCCTTGAGCTCGTTTCCAACTTTTACTATTGTAAGAGAACCCTCATCTCCCAGGATAAGCGGCCATTTTACCGGATCCCATCCATTAAGGTATTTATGCTCTGCACCCAGCTGGATTATTTTTAATATTGATGTACAAACACCTGCTGCATCTACCCGTGCTAATAACTGTTTTGGT
>JAZFRP010000191.1:0-2548 GCA_036445715.1 Candidatus Humimicrobiaceae bacterium
AAGAAAGCTGAAGACAGGGGAATAAGACTTGCTATTGAAAATCATTTTGATTTTGAGACTGATGAGATCCTTACTATAGTAAATAATATGGATTCCGATTATTTTGGAGTGACCTTTGATACAGGTAATTGTCTCAGGTATGGCGAAGAACCGGTAGAGATGACTAAGAAGCTTGCCAAACATATTTTTGCAACACACACAAAAGATGTCCAGCTTCTGGATGGTGCCAAACCAGATGACTGGTATTACTATGCGTGCACACCAATCGGAAAGGGTGTAGTCAATATTCCCGGAATAATTGAAGTGCTTGAAAAGGAGAATTACCAGGGCTTATATGCAATAGAGATAGATTATATGGATCCTGTATTTGGAGATGATACCGATAAGGCAGTCAGTGACAGTGTTGATTATTTAAAGACATTGAAATAGCATAATATATTATATCTGGAAGGTTTATCATATTACAGCAGAGAGATAGCTTTAAAGACTATTTACTGGAGATCCCAAATTATCTTTCTATATTTATTTTTCCATTGTTCTTCCTGGCTTTAAGTCCCATTCTTCTGGATATAAGTGCATCAACAGGTATAAAAGTTGGTGATTTTAATCTTGTTTTCACTTTCTTTACGATCGGAAGCGTCATCGGCCAGTTGACTTCGATATTATATAATAGGAAATTTAGTTCCCTGACTTTATTGGTAGCTAGCTTTATTGTATTGATCCCGGTCACCTTTGCTTTAAGCCGCACCAGCAACCTCTATGCTTTTTATGCCCTGTACTTTATAAGTGGATACATCCTGGGAGTAGTCTGGCTTCAAGCCAATAATAATATAGTGAGAAGCAGGATCAAGAACAAGGACAGACTTACTTCAGTTGCCCTAAGTTTCTATCCTATTGGAGCCTTTACCGCTCCTTATATTTCTTCATCCCTGGTTGCCAGGGGAATGGATTGGCATGTTTTGTATTATATATTGATATTTCTAATAATAATCATCATCATCCTGTATCTTACAATTACAAGAAAAATAGGATATTTGTCTTTAAAGAATGATCAAAAGATATCTTTTAAAGAGATATTTCATGATAAGAGAATAAATACCCTTTTTGCCTTAACTACTGTGATGGTAGTAGTATATACCATTTCTGAGATGGTGATCGCTACATGGGCCCCGACATTTTTTAGAACTGAAAGATCCTACAGCATCGGGGACGCAGCCCTTATTATATCCCTTTTCTGGGTTGGTGTTCTTGTCGGCAGGGTGATAACAGGTATACTGTCCGGAAAAATAAAGGCTTATTATTTAGTCCTTATACTATCTTCTACTGCAGTCCTTTCGGCAGTCTCCATATATTTTTCCGGGAGCAGGAATCTTGATCTGGCTATAATTGTTATTATTGGTCTGGGATATTCAGCTATTTTCCCGCTACTTATCTCTACCGGGAGCACTATCTATAAATTGGGCAGTGGGGTGCTCCTGACAATACTCTTTTCAGCTGGAAATATTGGAATATCAATGACTCCCTATATGACCAGGTTCTTTTCTGGTTTTAGCATGCTTCTTTCTATTTCACTGGCACCGATTTTCATGATGGTTTTTATTATATTAAGTATTTCAATTATTATTTATTCGAAGGCAATAAATATAAAAAACAATAATATATAAAATCACTTTCTAAAATTATACTGGAGTATCATCAGGAGTTTTAAAGAAAGATTATAAATAAAAACAAGGAGGGTCAAACATGAGTAAGATAGCAATCATAGGAGCGGGAAGCATGGTTTTTAGCACTACATTGCTAAATGATATCCTGCAGACACCGGGTCTGGAGGATGCTACTGTGGCATTGATGAGTCCTACGATGTCCAAACTGAAAAAGGTTGAGGATTATACTAATAAGATAATAAAGAAAAATAATCTTTCAATACAGATATTCTCAACCACTGATAGAAGGGAAGCAATAAAAGATGCTGATTTTGTTATCACTACTTTTCAAATAGGGGGAATGGAAGCCTATAAGTATGATTATGAGATTCCCATGAAGTATGGGGTAGATCAGTGCCTCGGCCAATGTGTGGGACCGGGAGGAGTCTTCAGGGGGATGAGAAGCATCCCTGTCCTTGCAGATCTGATGCATGACATGGAAGAACTATGTCCGGATGCTTTGCTCTTAAATTATGTCAATCCTATGGCCGCTTGCAGCATCGGTATGTCGAAATCAAGCAATATTAAGTTTGTTGGTCTGTGCCATGGAGTCCAGACTACTATGGACCTTATAGCCGGTTATGTTGACAGCAAAAAGGAAGACATTGATTTTCTTGCTGCGGGGATAAATCATATGGCATGGTTTTTGAAGCTGGAAAAAGACGGAAAGGACATATATCCATTATTTAGGGAAAATATTGAAAAACCGGATTATTATATAAACGATAAAGTAAGGATCGAAGTAGCAAGGTATTTTGGATATTTCATGACAGAAAGTACGGGGCATCTATCTGAATATTTGTACTGGTTCAGGAAAAACAAGGAAGCGATGGATACTTACTGCG
>JAZFRP010000192.1:0-11445 GCA_036445715.1 Candidatus Humimicrobiaceae bacterium
AAAAATAAATATGACATATATTATTATTCTAAGCCTTATTCTTATACTTGAATTCAAATTCTTCCAATCCCCTGTTTATCCCTATCTTTACTGCCGGGTAGAATATTATCATAAGGAGTATGTTAAAAACCGGGAAAATCAATAAGTCCAGACCCATACCCGGCAGGTCTATCTGATAGTTGAATAGAAATCTAATTATATTTGTTATGACGAGATTTGCCTCTGTGACAATAAAAACCAGGAATATCTGTGAGATGAGCCTGCTTCTGAACCCGGCCTCGACAAGTTTCCATACAATAAAGGCACCGATTACATATACTAGCGCAGATACTCCTACAAGATCACCAACCATCAGGTCCAGGACCAGTCCGGCAATAAAACCAAATATAATGCCATAAAATGGACCGTCCAGGAGTGTTATGGCTATAATAGCTATAAGTACAAGATCAAAACTTATAAAGTACATCTTCAGATGTTCAAAAAAAGCTATCTGGACCATCAGTGCTATTATAAGTAATGCGAAATGAAGTATTTTATTGAATATTTTCATAAAAATATATCTTTTCAGACTCTATAAATAATGCCGGGGATTACCGGAAATCTTATCATTACTTTACCACCATCAAATATTCCAAATCCCTAAAATCTTCAAAAGGCTCTACTACTATCCTCAGATATGGATTGCCTGGGATATGGGAGACCTCCTGTACCCGCCCAATTAAAATATCGGGTGCCAGGTACTGGCCGTATTCAGATGTTACAATAATATCGCCTTTATAGACTTCCTCATCTGTTGACATATATTGAAGGTATATGGTCCCATCCTGGCTTCCTTCTATAAGACCCAGTTTCCTGGATGAAAGAATCCTTGCTCCAAGACTACTCTGGGGATCACTTAAAAGCCTGACGCTTGAGCTTTTATTGCCGGCTGATATTACTATACCGCATAATCCATTTGTGCCCACAACTCCCATCCCTTCCAGCACACCATCACTTGTACCTGCATTTATTATGATCTCAGACTGCCATCTATTAGCGTAAAAACCTATTACTTTTACGGCTACGGTCTCATTGTCTTCTCTTATATCGAGGTCCATTAGTTTTCTCAGGGCATTATTTTCTATTTTTATGCTTGTACTCTCCGTATAACCGGCCAGAAGGCTCGCATTTTCTTCTTCCAGGTCAAGGTATTTTTGTCTTAGTCCTACATACTCACCTATTGAGGAAAAAAATCCGGTAATAGGGCTGAAGAAGGAAGATATCTTTCCCTGAACAGGTTCAAAAATATCAAGTGTCCTTGTTTTTATCCTTTCTGTGACACCGGAACCTCTAAAACTTATAGTGATTATGACCAGGCAAAGAAAAACAAGGATGACAAGAACGATGATATTTCTGAATCTTCTATTATTTACCACAATATATAAAAATATTTTAAAATTTATCTCTAATGGCGGGTCCCCTGTTTACTGAGCTGAGAAACGTAAATATTTTTTCAGGGTTGCAAAATCTTCTACACATTTTCCGGCTCCTACTGCAACTGCTGCAAGCGGATCCTCCGCCATATAGACCGGACAGTGTGTCTCGCGGCTTATTCTTTCTGAAAGCCCTTTAAGCAATGAACCTCCACCTGCAAGGACTATCCCCCTTTTCATGATGTCGGAAGAAAGCTCAGGCGGAGTACCGTCAAGAACCTCTACTATTGCATTGACAATATCCTCGACCGGTTTTTCAAGAGCCTTCCTTATCTGCTGGCTTGTGATTATTATAGTTTTAGGAAGTCCTGTGACCAGGTCCCTTCCGTTTATTTCCATCTTCTCTTCATTCTCAAGCGGGAATGCCGATCCTATTTCCATTTTTACATTCTCTGCCGTTCTTTCGCCCACCAGCAGATTATGGTCCTTCTTGAGATAATAGATGATCGCTTCATCCATCTCATCACCGCCTATACGGAGTGATTGGCTGACCACTATACCTCCCAGGGATATTACAGCAACTTCTGAGGTACCGCCCCCGACGTCTACTATCATGCTTCCTGTCGGTTCATCGATTGGAAGATTTGCACCTATTGCTGCTGCGAGAGGCTCCTCTATAATATATGCTGCGCGGGCTCCTGCCTGCTCTGTGGCTTCAATAACTGCTTTTTTCTCAACAGGAGTGATACCCGATGGAACACAGATCACGATACGGGGTCTTGCAAAAGCAATATTCTTATGGACCATCTGGATAAAATACCTGAGCATTTTTTCAGTTGTCTCAAAATCTGCAATAACGCCATCCTTAAGCGGTCTTATTGCTACAATATTACCGGGTGTACGTCCGACCATCCTTTTAGCTTCCTTACCCACAGCCAGTATCCTTTTCTTGCTCTTATCTATAGCTACAATTGAAGGTTCCTCCAGGACAATACCTTTGCTCTTTACATATACCAGGGTATTTGCGGTACCAAGGTCGATACCCATATCCCTGCCGATCACATTCAAAAAAAAGTCGAACATCTGCTACTCCTTAGACATCTACAATATTTTATAATTAAATTTTTCCAGTAGCCCTATATACTCATAAACCGGTACACCGGCTACATTATAAAAACACCCATTTATCTTTTCTACCAATAAAAGGCCGGGACCATTTATATTATATGCTCCTGCCTTATCCAGCACATCATTCTGCGAGATATAATTTTTAATCTCACTTTCAGATAAATCCCTAAAATCTACTTGTGTGGTACTGCTGCTGTATTCATATTTTCCTGTGCAGCTGTCCAGGACGCATACTCCGCTTATTACCCTGTGTGCCCTGCCGGAAAGTAGACTTATGTATTCATACCCCTCTCCTGGACCGGAAGGCTTTCCAAGTATCCTGTCATTTATTGATACTATTGTATCAAAACTTGAGATTAAAAACCTGAGGTCCTCTCCGCCGGGAATAATCCCAAGTTTTTTTAAACCCTGTCCTCCAAAAACATTCCTGGCTTTGGAAACACTATTGTTATGCACAATATCATAAGGGTCCCCGCTGATCTCTTCTTCACATTCTACCGGTCTTATGATCTCAAAATCCAGTCCCATTGCTTCAAATATCTGCTTTCTCCTGGGAGAAGCAGAAGCAAGTATAATTTTAGTCCTAAGACCTTCTTCTTGTTCCAACATCTGAAAGTAAAAATGCGATCAGCAATCCTATTATGGCACCAAGCGTGATATTTATATGTATCCCAAAACTGATATCGATAAGATAAAGGTTAAAGCTCAATGAATCGGTACCTACTTTTAAACCCTTATCCATTATTGGAATAGTATCAGCAAGGACATGGCCCAGGATCGCCCCCAGCACTCCTCCAAAAAAGGTTATTAAAAATACTATTTTTCCTCTTCTTTTTGCCATAAATCAAAACCCGTCTTTATATAAAAAATATCTTAATAATAAAAATATGATCCCTGCTTATTTATTGGCCCTGGTCCCCAAAAAACAATCCGATCTCTCTTTTTGCACTTTCAGCAGAATCAGAGCCGTGTATTACATTTATTGTAACATCTTTTCCGAAATCACCCCTGATCGTTCCTTTTGGCGCTTCCCGGGAATCAGTCGGTCCCATCAGGTTCCGCGCCCTGCTTATTGTATCCTCACCACTTATTACCATTATGATAACCGGGCCGGAAGTTATGTATTCAAGAAGCGGCCCGAAAAAATCTTTTTTTATATGATCTTTGTAATGGGCCGATGCAAGTTCTTCATCAATTTTTGTCAACTTCATGTTCTCAATAGTAAAACCGGCCTCTTCAAACTTCGAGATTATTCTACCCGCTACCCTTTTTTGCAGCCCATCGGGTTTGATTATTATCAAGCTTTTCTCGATACCTATGCCATTTACAACAAGTCCACAGCCCCCACTGCATTTTTCACATCCGCTCAATGCTCCCTACTTTCTTTCTTATCAAATAAAATAATATCTGCGATCATTACTGGGTTGTCTTACAATATGGACAGACCTTCCAGTTGAACTCTAAAGGCTTTTTACAGGAAATACATGTATTTTTTAATTTTTTACGGCAGTATGGACATATCAGGAAATCAGGTTTGACCTCTTTGCCGCATGAAGGACAGCTGGAAAGGTCTGAATCCAATAGCAGCTGTATCCTTTTTATCTCAAGATCTCTCTCAAGCACATCTTCTATATATTCCGGAGGCCTGAGTATCAAATAGATTATAAGGCCAAGGAAGTTTATTGCCAGCACGACAAGTGCCCAGAAAATTGCTGCTATAAGAGATGTATTCCTGAGCTTTGCATCCCTGAATGTCCAGTATACAAATGCCAGCCATATGACTATCAGTATAAATATTGATCCATATATAAGATTTCTCCATACAGGTAATCTGAAAAAATTTAATACACTATCTACGTATCCAAAAAGATCCATCTATCCTCCAGTTAAAAGTAATATTTTTATAAAAATAAAATCATTTTACAATTTTCCATATTCCCGGTTCTACCGCCAACCAAAAAATAACACGGATAATATCAAATGATCTTATCCAGACCTGCCAGATTGGTCGGTGAACCAGTAATGCATATAATATCATTTGTACCAGAAATTTTTAATGCATAATTCAAAGAATTTTCCATATTGTCCATAGCGTAGACTTCTGACGGCATCTTAATATCACTTGAGCTTTTTTCCATTATTTCCGCCGTCGCCTGCTGAAGCATGGATACGGAAAGACTCCTCCCGGTATGGCTTGAAGTGAGTATCAACCTGTCAGAGACTCCCAGGACTTTTGTGATCATGGTCCCGTAATCTTTATCAGCAAGCACTGCAAATATTATTGTCTTTTTCTTTGATTTAAAATATTTTTCCATTACCCTGGAAAACTTATCTAAGCCTTCAGGATTATGAGAGACATCAGAAAACACAAGCGGATCTTTTTTTATCATCTCCAGCCTTCCCTTTATACATACACCGGCCAGGCTGTTATTTACAGGTCCCTCATCAAGCCTTTTACCTATTGTATCCATATAAAGCTCTGCAAGCGCCACGGCAAGTGAAAGATTAAGCGGCTGGTAATCACCAATAAGGGGGATCTCAATACCCATATACTTATTATAGATGCCTTCTATTCCTATTTTCCAGCCAGACAGGCCTTTATCCTCCCTGGAGATTATACTGAAATCCCTGCCATAGAGATAAAGACCGGCTTTAACACTTGAAGCTTTTTTTCCAATAATATCAAGTACTTCAGGATCATCAGAAATAGTCACTGCATTTGCTCCCTTTTTTATGACTTCAACCTTTTCAGCTGCTATCTCTGAAATTGTACTTCCGAGGATCTGTGTGTGCTCAAGACTTATCCCTGTGAGCCCCATAACTTTTGCATCAGCAGCATTAGTAGCATCCCACCTGCCTCCCATTCCTGCTTCCAGTACCATCACTTCAGTATCGCTATTTACAGCAGCAATAAATGCCATTGCAGTTATTATCTCGAATTGAGTAATGGGACCTCCCAGATCAAGGCTATTGACTTCCTTGATATACGGATATACCTCATTGAAAGTATCTGCAAATCTTTCCTCAGTCACGTCACACCCATCTATCCATATCCTTTCTGTATAACTGTTTATATGTGGGGATATATGATAGGCACACTTAAGGCCCTGTCCTTTAAGTATCTCTGCAAGCATCACAGTCGTAGAAGTCTTTCCATTGGTTCCGACAATATGGATGAAATCTGTATTTTTCTGGGGATCGCCCATAATTTGAAGGATCTTATTGATCCTGACAAGAGATGGTTTTATTCCGAATATGAGAGCATCATCAAGATATTTACTGACTTGGGAAAAATTCAAAAAATACCTCTTAAATATCTACTTTTTAATATTTTTCATCTTATCAAGCTGCTCAGTCAGCACTGCATTTATCTGTCCTGCCTGCTTCAATTTATTTTTTTCCTTGATGATTATTTCTTCCGGAGCTTTCTCTATGAACTGGGGATTTTCAAGTTTTTTCCTGCTGCCTGCAACCCCGGCCTCTATCTTAACCATCTCATCTGAGATTCTTTTTATTTCAAGGTCTATATCTACAGCATCGAGTATATATATGTATATATCGGTACTCCCTATAGTAGTCTTAATATATCCTTTCCTTTCCCCGGCATCCCTGAGCTCTATCTTGTCCACCCTTGCAAGACTCTGGATATATTTGGTATTGCCTGATACCGACTTACTTATATCATCTTCTTTTATGTCCAGGCATATACTCACCTTGCTCCCCGGGTTTATCTTAAGCTCGGACCTTATCTTCCTGACTTCACTTATGATATCAAAAACCGGTGAAATGGTATTTTCAGCTTCTTTATCGATATATGTTTTATCAGCTACCGGATATTCTTCTACCATTATGCTTTTACCCTTATGCGGGATAGCCTGCCATATCCTCTCGGTTATGTGGGGCATAAAAGGATGCATTGTTTTTAAGTATTTCTCAAGCACAAACCACAGGACGAACTGGCATACTTCCTTATCCCTGTCATCTGAGGAGTTGTAAAGTCTCACTTTTGAAGATTCAAGATACCAATCGCAGAACTCGCTCCAGAAAAAATTATAAAGGGACCTGGATGCAGTGGAGAAATTAAATTTTAAGAGGTTTTTTTCCACATCTAATATAGTTGAGTTCAGGCGTGAAATGATCCACTTGTCCCAAAGATCAAGATCCATTTCGCTGATATTATTAACTTCAAGATCAATATCTCCGTATCGGGTTCCTGTACTGTCCTGTCCATTTTCTTCAATAGCAGAGATCACAAACCTGGATGCATTCCATATTTTATTAGCAAAATTCCTAGTCCCCTCGATCTTTTCATCGCCCAGCAGAAGGTTTTTCCCCGGTGTAGTAAGGGAAGTCAATGTAAATCTTAATACATCAGCACCATTTTTATCAATTATTACCATGGGATCAACAACATTGCCCTTTGATTTACTCATCTTCTTCCCGGTAGAATCATTTACAAGAGGATTAATAAATACCTGTTTAAAAGGTACATGATCCATAAAGTGAAGCGCCATCACTATCATCCTGGCTACCCCGAAAAATATGATATCATGAGCAGTAATAAGTACATCTGTCGGAAAAAAATGTTCAAGATCCTTTGTCTTTTCAGGCCAGCCCAGAGTTGCAAAAGGCCACAAGCATGAGCTAAACCACGTATCCAGCACATCTTCGTCCTGTGAAAGGTCGGCACCCCCGCATTTACTGCACTTTTCAGGTTTACCGGCAATCACTATCATCTCACCGCATCCTCCGCAGTACCATACAGGTATTCTATGGCCCCACCATAACTGCCTTGAAATACACCAATCCCTGATATTCTCCATCCATTCAAAATATATATTTTCCCATTTACCGGGAACTATTTTTACCCTGCCTTCGCGCACTGCCTCTATTGCAGGAGCAGCAAGTTTTTTCATTGCTACAAACCACTGCATGGAAACCCTTGGTTCCACAATAGTATCGCATCTGGAACATATTCCGGTAGACGAGGTGTGTTCCTTCTTACTCAGGTAATATCCGCCTGACTTCAGGTCCGCCAGCACTTTCTTCCTTGCCTCATAACGGTCCATACCTGCATACCGGCCGGCATTGGAATTTAAGACTGCATCCTCATCCATTATATTTATCTCTTCAAGGTCATGTCTCCTGCCAATCTCAAAATCATTTGGATCATGCGCAGGAGTGACTTTTACCGCTCCGCTTCCAAAATCCTTATCGACATAATCGTCTTCTACTATTGGAATAATCCTCTCCATCAGGGGAAGAAAGATCAAACGCCCTTTTAGCTTTTTGTATCTGCTGTCACCCGGATTTACTGCAACTGCAGTATCGCCAAGCATTGTCTCCGGCCTTGTGGTGGATACTATTATATATTCTTCACTACTGGGCTTTCCGCTTGCAGGGTCTATAAGGGGATACTTTATATCCCACAGATTTCCTTTCTTATCTTGATGTTCCACTTCAATATCAGAAATGGCGGTACGGCACCTTGGACACCAGTTAGTCATATAATTTCCACGGTATATGAGCCCTTCATTATAAAGGGATATAAATTCAGTTGTAACGGAATTAACATAGTCATCATCAAAAGTAAATCTCTGGCGGTCCCAGTCACAGGAACATCCGAGGGCTTTCAGCTGGGATATTATCCTGCTTCCATATTCATCTTTCCATTTCCATACTTCCTCGACAAACTTCTCCCTGCCAAGACTATGCCTGTCAGTACCCTTCTCGGCAAGGGATTTCTCCACTACATTTTGAGTTGCAATACCGGCATGATCGGTGCCGGGGATCCAGGCAGTATTAAAACCTTTCATCCTCCTGTACCTGATGACAACATCCTGAAGTGTATTATTAAGGGCATGCCCCACATGCAGGTAACCGGTCACATTGGGAGGAGGGATGACCATGCTAAAAGGAGTCTTTGACTGATCTGGTTCTGCATGAAAATAATTATTTTTCTGCCAGAAACCATAAATTTCATTTTCAAAGCTTAATGGATCGTATTTGCCTTCGATTTTATCAACCATGTCAAGCAGACTTCTCTTCACCTTTTAGGTATTTGCTTCCTTCTGAATCAATAAATAATTTTGGTTCTATTTTATTTTCTACTACTTCCCTCGTGATGGTACATTTCTTTATATCTTTTCTATCTGGTATCTCAAACATTATTCCAAGCATTATTTCTTCAATTATGGCCCGCAGTCCCCTGGCTCCGGTTCCAAGCTTTAATGCCTTATCAGCTATAGCTTTAAGGGCATTATCAGAAAATTCCAGATCCACATCATCCATCTTAAACATCTTCTTATACTGCTTTATAAGAGAGTTTTTCGGTTCTACGAGTATGGTCACGAGATCATCTTTGCTAAGATTCGACAGTGTTGAAAACACTGGAAGCCTTCCTATAAGCTCCGGTATCAGCCCATATTTTAAAAGGTCCTCTGGCATTACATTGGGTAGAAGTGTATCTAACCTTTCAGATTTTGAAGGGATCTTTTCTGATATGAACCCTACACTTTTCCTATTTAGTCTTGTCTCGATAATGCTGTCAAGCCCGCCAAAAGAGCCGCCACAAATAAATAATATATTCGATGTATTTATCTGCATAAAATCCTGGTGGGGATGTTTTCTTCCGCCCTGCGGAGGTACGTTTGCATCTGTACCTTCAAGGATCTTCAGTAGTGCCTGCTGGACACCTTCTCCGGACACATCCCTCGTTATCGATGGATTATCTGATTTTCTACTGATCTTATCGATCTCATCAAGATAGATTATTCCTGTCTCAGCCTTCTTAATATCAAAGTCTGCAGCCTGGATGAGCTTCAGGAGTATATTCTCAACATCCTCTCCTACATAGCCTGCTTCTGTAAGTGAAGTAGCGTCTGCAATACAGAATGGGACATTTAATATCCTGGCTAATGTCTGGGCCAGCAATGTCTTGCCGCAGCCGGTCGGACCCAGAAGCAAAATATTGCTCTTCTGGAGCTCTATATCATCTTTCTGGACACTATCCTCATATCTCACTCTTTTATAATGATTATATACCGCTACTGAAAGGACCTTTTTTGCTGTCTGCTGCCCTATTACATACTCATTTAAAATATCATATATTTCTTTTGGTTTCGGAAGATTCTCAAAACTTAATTCCTTATTTTCCTTAAGTTCTTCATCAATTATCTCATTACACAGGTCTATGCACTCATTACATACATATACCCCGGGTCCTGCAATGAGTTTTTTTACCTGTTTCTGGGACTTTCCACAAAAAGAACATTTTAAAAAATCATCCTTATTCTTTTCTTTGCTGGACAAATTAAATGCACTCTCCCACTAATCTTTATCTTTATTAATTTTATCAGTTAATATTTTATTTTTTATATATTACCTCATCGATTATACCGTATTTTTTTGCTTCCTTTGCATCAAGGATAAAGTCTCTTTCGGTATCCTTTTCGACTTTTTTGATTTCCTGACCGGTATGCTTTGCTATCACTTCATTAAGCAGCTGTCTTATCCTTACCATCTCCCTGGCATGGATCTCCACATCGATAGTCGTACCGGAGACTCCTCCTGAAGGCTGGTGTAGCATCACTCTTGAATTCGGAAGTGAAAATCTCTTCTTACTCTCACCTGCAAGCAGAAGTATTGCTGCAGCACTTGCAGCCTGCCCTATACATATGGTAGATATCGGTGATTTAATAAATTGCATGGTATCATAAACTGCCATAGCCGCTGTAACTACTCCACCAGGACTATTAATATACAGCTGGATATCCTTCTCAGGATCCTCAGCTTCCAGATGAAGCATTTGTGCCATTACAAGATTTGCAACATTATCATCTATTACCGAACCTAAAAAAATTATTCTTTCTTTTAACAGCCTGGAGTAAATATCAAAAGATCTTTCACCTCTATTGGTCTGTTCTACGACCATAGGGACAAGATAATTACTTGTGATCCTATCATTCATTTTTATCATCACCTTCTACTTTGTCTTCACTTTTTGACTCTTTTGAATCCGGGGTCCAGAGGGTCTCATTTTTTTTCTCAGCTTTTTCTTCCTCGGGGGTCCAGATCTTTTTCTTATCATCAATCTTATCAGCTTTTGGGGCTTCTTCAATGACTTTTACATTCCGCTCAAGCTGATCCAGGAGCTTCTTCCTTTTTACTGTCTCACTTATCTGCATTACTGCTTCAGGCTTATCAAAGTATTCCGAAATTTTCTTCTTCTCTTCATCTTTATCATATCTTGAGAGTATGTCTTCCTTCTCATTTGCTATCTCTTCCTCCGTAGCTTTGATATTGGAAGCTTCGCTCTTATCCAGTGCTGTAAAGATAAGATATTCCCTTACTTCTTTTTCGGCTCTCTCCTTTATCTGTGAATTGAATTTCTCTTCATCAATATTTAAGGCATTCATATAATTCTCTTTGCTCATATTCTGCTTCTTGAGACCTTCATTAACCTCTGATTCTATCTTTGTTACACGGCTTTCTACCATCGGAGCCGGGATCTCCTCCTTCATATTATTTGCAATATGATCGATTATCTGGCCTATGATCTGGGATTGCCTTTGACCTTTTTTTTGTTCCTCAAGTCTTTGCTTGAACTCACTTGTAAAATCTTCAACTTCTTCATATTCCCCAAGATTTTTTATAAATTCTTTATCAAGTTCCGGGAGCACTCTCTTCTTGATCTCTTTGACCAATATATCAAAATCAGCTTTTTTACCCGTAATATCCCTTTTCTCAATATTTTCAGGAAGTAAAAGTGATATCTGTTTCTTTTCACCTTTTTTCATTCCGGCAATACTGGTCTCAAATTCAGGGAAAAGGGTCTTTGAACCCAGCTCCAGTGAATAATCCTGGGCGCTTCCTCCCTCAAATTCCTTACCCTCGATCTTGCCGT
>JAZFRP010000193.1:0-2328 GCA_036445715.1 Candidatus Humimicrobiaceae bacterium
AATGTCAGGTCCATTGAATTATTCAGATCCACTTATGATGATTATAAGAAATTGTTTGGGATCAAGGATTTTGACGTCATCGCCCATGACATGCATCCTGATTATGCATCTACAAGATTTGCACAGGAGCTTGACAGGACCGGAAAAAAACTCATACCGGTCCAGCATCATGAAGCTCATATTGCAAGTGTTATCGCTGAAAATAATTTAAACTGTGATTTACTGGGATTTGCCTGGGATGGAACTGGTTTTGGACATGATGGCAAGATATGGGGCAGTGAAGTCTTTTTAATCGACAATAGACTGATGTTCACCAGGATAGCTCACCTGAAGGAAAAATTATTGCCTGGCGGGTCCGTATCGATCAGAAAACCTTACAGGATGACTATTACCTATCTCAGGAAACTCTTTGAGGAATGCGGCAATCAGGACCAGGATTTCAAGGATTATATCTATGGTATCCAACCTGAATATAAGGATATTATTGATCCGCTGGAAATCGATACTATCACCGGCCAGATCCTGTCCGGTTTTAATAGTCCAGTCACAACAAGTATGGGCAGGCTGTTTGATGCTGTAAGTTCCCTTCTCGGCATAAAACATATTATTAGCTTTGAAGGAGAAGCCGCAATCGGTCTTGAGATGAATATTGATGATAAACTCTATAGAACCTTGATAGGCCACAATAAATCATTTATCGAGAAAGATCAAAGATATATAGCATGCCTTGATGAAAATAATGAAGGCTATCTCATAGATGATTTTATGATATTCTCCCAGGTTGCAGATGATCTAAAAAATGGTAAAGGAAAAAGTGAGATATCTTATAAATTTCACAATACGCTTGCACAGATCGTCCTGGATATAAGTATCTCTGAAGGAAAAAACAATAATATTGAAAACATAGCATTATCGGGTGGAGTTTTCCAGAATAATTACCTGCTTGATCTTTGTTTTGAACTACTGGAAAATAATGGTTTTAAGGTCTATTCAAATTTTAAAGTACCGGTAAATGATGGAGGAATCTCGCTTGGACAGGCTTTTATTGCATCGATTTATAATACCTAATATGAAAAGGAGCATGGGACAATGTGTTTAGCTGTACCTGCAAAGGTAATAAGTATAAGTGAGCATACTGCTACTATTGAAAGTCTGGGTGTCAAAAAGGATGTTGATATAACTTTGCTTCCTGATTTAAAAAAGGATGAATATGTCATAGTACATGCGGGTTTTGCAATACAGGTCATCGACAAGAAAGAAGCATTGGCAACCCAGGGTTATTGGAAGGAGTGGTTGGATGAAGAAGAAAATCAATGATCAGAGAAGATCATTAATGGATAACAGGCCCTCAGAGCAAATAAATATCATGGAAGTCTGCGGTACGCACACAATGGCTATTTCAAGAAATGGCCTAAGGCAGATCATACCAGGAGAGATCAATTTGATCAGCGGCCCGGGATGCCCCGTTTGTGTTACTTCCAGTAAAGATATTAATTGGATAATAGGGATCATAAGGGATTATCCTGTGACTCTTTTCACATTTGGCGATATGGTAAGAGTTCCCGGTTCCTTATCAAGCCTCCAACTTGAAAAAGCAGCAGGTAAAGATATCAGGATATGCTATAGCCCGCTGGATGCCCTGGATTTTGCTAAAAATAATCCTGAAAAAGATATCGTATTCATAGCGATCGGCTTTGAAACTACTACTCCCCTTACAGCAGTTATTGTAAAAAGGGCATATGAAGAAAATATTAATAATTTTTATATTTTTAATATCCATAAATTAGTGCCTCCTGCACTTGAACTTCTGCTTCTTGATGAAGAAATAAAAATTGATGGTTTCCTTTGCCCGGGTCATGTCTCAGCTATTATAGGAAGTCTTCCATATGATTTTATTGCTGATAAATACGGAATTCCCTGTGTTATATCCGGTTTTGAACCGCTTGATATTATGGAGTCCCTGAATATGCTGGTAGAACAATATAATTCAAAAAAACCAGAGGTCCAGATACAGTACAATAGAGTAGTCACCACTACAGGTAATCCTGCTGCTATCTCTATAATGAACGAAGTATTTGAACCGTGTGACTCTTACTGGAGAGGTATCGGTGTCCTCCCCGGAACCGGTCTCAAACTAAGGGAAAAGTTTGAAACCCTGGATGCCATGAAAAAATTTCCCGTTGAGGTGACCGAATCTAAAGAACCCCCGGGATGCCAGTGTGGAAGTGTCCTTAAAGGTATAATCAAACCTTTTGACTGTAAGCTATTTGCCAGGGTATGCAAACCTGAAAATCCTATTGGTCCATGTATGGTCTCCAGCGAAGGTTC
>JAZFRP010000194.1:0-14681 GCA_036445715.1 Candidatus Humimicrobiaceae bacterium
TAGTAAGTTATTTATGTAATTACTATAAGATCAATTACTTTCCTCATAAATAGCTTCCGGTTCATCGATCAATCAAGATATGAATGGGCATAAAGAGTCTTATTATTCAATATATCAAAAGTCTTTACCGCATCCATGAGGTCTTTATCCATCGGATCTACTATTGCGCTATCGAGACCATTAGACAGCAGGATCACCAGCATTGTCCTGTTAATCAGGCTTTTGAGCTCCTTTGGAGATGATTGAGAAATATTGCTGAGTCCGATAGTAGACTTTGGCTGTTCCGGAAGTCCCATCAATTCCTGTATCTGCTTAAACACTTTTAAAGCTTCAATGCAATTGTATACCTGTTCCTGGAGAACAGCTACAGGCAAGGCTATCGGGTCAAGATAAAGGTCCTCCAGGGGAACTCCGTGCTCCATGGCTGAAGTTACAATATTCATCACTATCTCAAGCCTGCTGTCAACATCCGGGGGAACACCTTTGTCAGTTAGGGCTATCCCTATAATCTTTGCATTATATTTACCTGCAAGCGGCATCAAGACATCAAGTTTATCCTGGTCACCGGTAACTGAATTTATCATCGCCACGCCTTTATGTACCTCGAGCCCGGCTTCAATGGCGCTAATATTCTTTGTATCAAGGGCCAGTGGCAGGCCTGTCTCGTCCTGGATTATCTTTACCATCCACTGCATCAGTTCTTCACCTTTTTTAGTGGCAGGACCAATATTCACATCTATATAATGTGCACCGGCTTCTTTCTGCGCTTTTGCAAGGTCGGTGATCGGCTTGGGATCCCTTTCTTTTATAGCATCCCCTATTGCTTTGGCCACTACACTGATGTTCTCTCCGATAATAAGCATATATCCCTCATTCCTTAAATATAATCATTACTTTTTGCTAATACTAATGGATTATTATAGCACCGATATAAAAAAAATTAAGAGCTATTTAGTGTCAAATATTGCAGATATTTGATCTTCAGCAATATGCATAAAAAAGAGGGATGACTTATCTGGTCAAAGCAAACCATTTGTCATATATTTCCTGGTAGGTCCCGTCCTGTTGCATCTCTTCCAGTACGACATTAACCTCATCTTTTAAAGGGCTGCCCTCCAGAAATACAATATTATATTCCCTTTCGGATTCAACTATTTCAATAATGTTAAAAAGACCATTATTTTCCTCGATAATATTTTTTCCGAGAGGAATGGAAATAAGGATGCCATCAATATCTTTATTTTTTAAACCCTCTATCATCAGGATCACATCACTATAAGTTTCGATGGTAAAGTCTTTAAGATATTGAGCAGAAAGATCTTCTGATTTATTTGTCAGCATCCCTATCTTCTTATCCCAAAGGTCTTCCCTCAAAATTATTTCTGCCTCTGAAAGGGTCACCATCATATATTCTATAATATAATAAGGATCAGAAAAGTCAGCAATTTCTTCTTTGTCTTCGTTTCCGGTTATTGCCGATATGATCATATCTATCTTAATATCTTCCGATATGTCATAAGTAGAGTCCCATATGATAGGTACGATCTCCAGCTCCTTTCTAAGCCGGGTTGCTATCTCTGATGCGATATCAATATCAAACCCAATAGTCTTACCATCATCGATATATTCAAAAGGCGGAAATGAGAGATCACTGCCTACAAGCAGCCTTGTACTGAAGATTGTCGATTTTTGAGTTTCATTTTCTGAAAGTACCTGGCTATTTGCAGTATCTGATTCGCAGGCTGTTAAGACTCCTGCATATATAATAAAGATCATTATGGATAAAAAGATAAAAACTGATAGTTTTATTGTTTTTACAGTCTTGTTCATCATTAGAATTTATTTAAAATACCTTATATTAATGTCAAATTATAAAAAGACAATAAAAATTTTAATAAAAATTGAAAATATTTCAAGCATTTATTTATTTATCTTTTTGACTATTTTAGCAAATATATAAACAATATATATCAATATAATATATTTTGATTATATACAGTGGTTTTGTATTTATAATACTATTTGAAGGTACCATCCTGGAGCAATCCGGTTGTTGATCCGGTTCAATAGTTTGATTAAATCATAGAAATATTCATCAATCAATTCGTAAAATACATAAATGGATATTCTGGAGATCACCTGGCATCTGACGAAACTACATTATGATCAAACTATATCCTCAGGATCCGGAAATTGCATGCTTGCTACAAAATGATCAGTAAAGCTGGGAAATACTGTAAGTTCGAGATAGGCAATATCCTGGGCAATTTTCTCTGAACGCTTCCTTTCTATCCTTGAAAGTAGCATCATCCTGGCACCCACTCCGGCGGCATTTCCGACCTGAGAAATTTTTTCAAGGCTTACTTTTGGAAACATCCCTATATTGACTACATTTTTTGGGTCTATGTACGAACCAAACGCCCCGGCAATGATTATGCCGTCAATCTTATTAAAACTGATGCCTGCATTTTCCAGAAGTATTTCTATACCGGTCCTCATAGCTCCCTTTGCAAGCTGGATCTCTACAATATCTTTCTGGTCGATAGAGATATCGTTCTCATAACATTGTTTATCTATCACCGTACTGGCGGTATCGGTAAAACTGGTTTTCGGATTTTCCTGCTTGCTGGTCTCCCCATCTTTACCGGAGTTTTTATTATTACTTAAATTGCCAAGTACAAACTTTAACTGACCCTTTGCATCCTGACAGAGATGTTTATTCTCTTTATTAAACTTCCCCCGTTTATCGATCAATCCTGTCCGTAGGAGTTCTGCTACTGCATCAAGTATTCCTGAGCCACAGATCCCGATTGGTGCTTTATCATTTATAGTCTGGATCTCGGCGGTAAAAGTATTTTGATCAATAAGGACTTTTTCGATCGCTCCGGGAGCTGCCCTCATACCATGTTTGACATGGGCGCCCTCGAAAGCAGGACCGGAAGCAGTAGACACGCTTGTGACCTTGCCTCCACTTACCAGGGCTATCTCTGTATTTGTCCCGATATCTATTCCGAGGTAATTGCCTTTTTTATTATCAATCCCGGTGCCCAGGATCATAGCGAGATGGTCGGAGCCTACAAAACCTGCTATAGGAGGCGGCATGTATATATATGCACCCGGTGCAAGCTCTATTCCAATATCCCTGGCCTTTATTTCTATAGGATTGCTAGTGATCGGCACAAATGGTGCGAGTGCAAGCTGCTTCACGGGAAGACCCAGGAAAAGGTGGTGCATCGCGGTATTTCCTACAAGGGTCATCTCCAGTATTTCCGAAGATGAAATATTGTTATTACTGCAAAGTTTATTTATTGCTTCGCTTATTCTTCCTATTGCGATGTTTTTTATTTTTTCAAGATTCTCTTGATCCTGCAGCGAAAAATTAAGGCGGCTCATCACATCTTCGCCAAAGCTTATCTGGGGATTCATTATTCCCTTACTGTCTACTGTCTCACCCGATACCAGGTTTACCAGAAGTATTGCGATCTTGGTGGTCCCAAGATCCACTGCTATCCCATAGGAACTGGCTGTCTTGTCCCCGGCTTCCACATTTATGATCTCGCTATCCTTTATGGCCACTGTTATATCCCATGAATTGTCACGGATGATCCCGGGCATCAGCTTCAAGATCTCAATGTCCACACGATCAACAGAAATATCATATTCTGATTTTAGAGTATCCTTTACCCGGTCAAAATCTGAGCCCAGGTCATCAAGCGAGGCCCGTTTTAATTTGAGATGGAACTTATTTACTAGCGGGTCGATATCAAATTCTATTTTCTCACCCTCTACCTGAAGCTTTTGTTCTTCACTAAGGGAAGATGCAGGAATATAGATCTTTAAATCCCTGTCAAATATTTGCTGGCATGCAAGCCTGACGCCATGGCTGATCTCATCACCGCTAAGCTTCCTGGATTCCTGGTCATTGGGCGGTTTTCTATCCTTATCCATTACAAGGATGCGGCATTTACCGCATGTGCCCTTGCCGGCACATACAGATTTTATACCAATACCTGCATCCTGTATTGCATCAAGGCCATTCGTAGGTTTCTCCAGGAGGATCCTCCTACCTATAGGCTCTATACTTATCTTAATCTTCTTTTGAGTGCTTTTTTGATTCTTCATCAATAAATTTTTCAAACTCCGGACCAATTTTCATGAGATTACTTAATTCTGTATCAAGACTTGAAGGTTTTATCTTTCCGATCCATCCTTCATCATAAGGAGATTCATTTATCAGTTCTGGCGAGTCCTCAAGCTCTTCATTCACTTCAATGATCTCTCCGGAAACAGGCGCAAATATTTTTCCTACCCATTTTCCACTTTCAAGTGAAGAGAAGGATTTACCCTGTTCTACTTTTGTTCCAACCATTGGTAGTTCAATATATACTATTTCTCCGGCAAGCTGCTGAAAAAAATCTGATGCTCCAATGATTATATTTCCATCACCATCATCTTTTGCCCAGAAATGGTTTTTCTCATAATAGAGATCATCGGGAAAATCATAATCTCCAATTTTCATCTGTCCTACCTCCATTTTTTATTTATTCTATAACTTTACAAAACAAAATGATATTTTATTCTGCATTTATACTTGCAAGAATGAGCTCAGCAATGTCCCAGACCTTGATCTTTCGTTTAGCTTCCTTTTTTAATTTTTTTAATGCGGACACCAATGTCCTTTCACACTGCTGGCATGCAGATACAAGGACATCGACATCGGCATCTATTATTTCCATTGCACGCGACCGGGCTATTCTTCCGGAAAGACCTGCATCAAGGGATTCCAGGTTTCCACCGCCACCGCAGCAATTGGCAAGGTTCTTATTGGCTTCAAGCTCTATAAATTCTATTCCCGGAATACTCTCAATGACTTTTCTTGGCTCTGCGTAAACTTCTGAATTCCTTCCAAGATCACATGGATCATGATAGGTGACTCTCATATCAAGTGTTTTTAGTTTTAATTTTTTATCTTCAATAAGTTTGAGCATATACTGGGATAGATGCATGATCTCAAAATCTATCTTTTTACCCGAGATCCCGGGGTACTCGTGTTTCCATGTATGATAACATGATGGGCAGGACGTGATAAGGATTTTGGCACCCTTCTTTTTTACCGCTTCTATATTATGGTCGGCAAGTTTTTTTGTTTCTCCTTTCATACCCGAAGAAAGTAGCGGGAAACCACAACACCACTCATCATCTCCAAGAAGTGTAAAATCGACTCTGGCACCTTTAAGGATCTGAACCACCGAACGTGGTATTGAGAATGTACGTGGAGAAAAAGATGAGACGCATCCCACAAAATATACCACTTCGGCAGTGTCTTTTATATAATCTTCAGGAGAGCTGTCAGGAATCTGTTTCGTCCAATCAGCCCTTCCTTCATTAGTGTCAAAAGTCACATTATATGCCTCACCCACTCTTCTCTTTAAAAAATCAAGAGCCTCGGGATATTTATCACTATCTATCAGGTCCTGACGCATCTCCTCAAAAAGTTCGGTGATCTTCACACCGCTCGGACACTCGCTATTACAGTAATTGCACAGCGTACAGGTATAGATCTTTTCAGAAAGTTTATCCGTAAACTCCATCTTGCCCTGGCTGATAGCCTCTATGAGACTTAGCTTGCCCCTGGGAGCTACTGCTTCATCTTTTGTATTTTTATAGACCGGGCAATATGCCGTACAGCTCCCACAACGGGAACAATTGTAAAGATCATCATATCTCTTAAACACTCTTGCCGTCTCTTTTCTTTTAGCTTTTACTCCAGCTTTTACTTTTTTATCTTTGTCTGTCATTTTCCTTCAATTCCTAAACCATATTTATTTATATTTAATCCAAAAACATCTTGCCGGGATTTAATATATTATCCGGGTCAAAAGCTTTTTTTATCCTTTTCATAAGCTCATAGCTCGCAGGATCTATTTCCATCCTGAGGTATTTGGCCTTGGATATTCCAATACCATGCTCTCCTGAAAGAGTCCCGCCAAGTTCCATAGCTACTTTGAACATTTCCTCGACTGCACTTTCAACTTTCTTTTCTTCTTTTTCATCCCTCATATCTGTAAGTATTGTAGGATGAAGATTGCCATCGCCCGCATGCCCGAAAGTACCGATGGTGAGATCATATTTTTTAGCTATTTTATTAACTGCTTCTACCATTTCTACTATTTTACTCCTGGGGACTGTTGCATCCTCGAGTATTGTAGACGGTCTCACTCTTGCAAGTGATGATAATGCCGCCCTCCTTGCTGCCCATATCTCATCTCTCTCCATATCAGATCCTGCCTGTTTGCATGAGACTGCATTGTTTGATTTACATACCTTCATCACAACTTCTGCTTCAGCATCGACAGCACCCTGTTGTCCGTCTACTTCAATAAGAAGCATTGCCCCGATGCTTCTTTCAAGTCCGAGTCCGAGATAATCTTCGATTGCATTAATGGTCACCTGGTCTATTATCTCGAGCGTAGAGGTGATCACGCCATTACTTACAATATCCCTTACTGCTTTTGCAGCATCTTCCATCGTTTCAAACAATGCCAGCAGGCTCGCTTTTGCAGGAGGTACGGGTAGTAAACCAAGAGTTGCTTTCGTAATTACTGCAAGAGTGCCTTCGGATCCGGTTAAAAGATCTATCATATTATAGCCGGTCACACCTTTTACGGTCCTTGTCCCAAGAGTTACTATTTCTCCATTTGGCAGGACGGCTTCAAGTGCATTTACATAATCCTTTGTCACACCGTATTTAAGACCTCTTAAACCCCCGGCATTTTCAGCTATATTTCCACCAATAGTAGAATACTTTAACGATCCGGGATCCGGCGGATAAAAGAGACCGTGTTTATTGGCCTCCCTGTCAACATCCACGGTTATTATACCGGCTTCAACATCTATCAGAAGATCCACCGGATTTACATCCAGTATCTTATCCATTTCTACCATGAGCAGCATTATGCCGCCATTCACCGCCAGGCAGCCGCCGCTAAGACCTGTTGCTGCTCCCCTGGGTGTCACGGGTATTTTTTCTGTACTGGCATATTTAAAAATATCACTTATCTGTTGGGTATTTCTTGCCTTGACTACCACATCAGGCATATACTCCAGCCTTGTTGAATCATAGCTATAGCAATATCTTTCCTCTTCTGAAAGGATAATATTTTCTTCACCAACGATATCCTTCAGATTGTTCATATCTTTTGTTTTCATATCCTAAAAAATACTCCTCTTTTTAACAATATCCGTAATATTATAATAATTTTTGATTTGTTTCGAAAGTAAATAATATTGCTATTATTTGCATCCGGACACATTATTTTTTCATATAAACACAATTTTTGATAAATATTTTGATCTGCGGATTATTTACAGCCTATAATAAGAGCCACAAGAACACCTGAAAAACCATATTAAAAGGATCCTGTGTTTATTACTTTCTAAGAACAGGAATTGTGTATGGTCCTTCGGGTATTATAGAGATCGTGGCATTGGGACCATATTTTTTAAGTCCGGCACTTATAGCCTTATCGATTGAATCTACCTGCACCAGGCTGCTGGAAGGAATATTATAATCGCAGCTATTCAGGCAGTCGCTGTATAGATATATATCCGCTTTCTTTCTTACTTTCACAAGCTCTTCAAGTTCCCACTGGTCTATTGTAAAGAATTCAGGATCACTTATCTTCTCCATGAATTTATCAAGGTCATCTTCATTTGTCAGGAGTTCAACAAATTCCTCACTGCCGATCTCTTCGGTACATTTAGCAGCAATTATTATCATCCCGCCGTCCTTTACTGCCGGCATCGCGCCAACCATTCCTTTGACCGACTGATAAAGATTACAGTCCAGGGGATATCCTCCTGCGGAAGTAAGTACTATGTCCGCCTGCTTTTCTATTTCAAAAGTACTGTAATTTTTACAGAAACCTGCACCTTTATAGAATGCGTCCTCCAGGTCTCCGCAAAATATACCGGTTATCTGTTTATTTTTATTTATTGTCACATTTACAATAAAGTCCACTCCAGCCATTTTTGCAATCTCTAATGATTCTTCGTGAAATGGATTTCCCTCCAAAACTGCATTTGTAGCATTAGGTGATTCAAGTATTGTGGGGCCGTGAAAATGCTTAAACATATCCACATAAGCTATCCCGGGGCATATTGCTTTTCTCCCACCGGAAAAACCTGCCATAAAATGCGGTTCTATAAGTCCGGTCAGTATCTTAAAATCAGATTCTACATATATTTTGTCGATTATTACGGGTGTACCCCTGCCTGTCTTACCTATATAATCACAGGACTCCCTGTTGCGTGCATCGTGATTAACTATACGGTAATTATCCACTACTTCCTTACCGATCATCTTTATAAGTTCTTCGGTAGTGTTTGGACGGTGAAGTCCCGTAGCTACAAGTATTGTTATCAGGTCCTTATCTATGCCATAGCTTTCTATCTCTGGAAGAAGTGTCCCGAGGATGGTCTCTGTCGGTACCGCCCTGGTACTGTCTGAGATAACTATACATATCTTTTTTTTACCTGAGATGAGGTCGGCCAGCGGAGGAGAGCCGATAGGTGACCTGTATCCTTCAAGAAGTCTGTCTTCGATATTTGAAATGGGTTCTACCGGTTTATTTTCGAGGATTTTTAATAAATTATTATCATCAATACTGACTTTTAATTTACCTTCGCCATAATCTAATTTAATATCCATTCTTTCCTAATTCTTTCTGAGTTATTTTAAGGTTAAAAAATTACCCTGTACAGGTCATCATGAGGTGAGGGTATTACCTGCCAGTCTACCAGAAAATCTTTTTTTTGTGGATATTGAATTCCTACTCTTACGGATTCATTTACTGATGAGACATCGCCATTTATAATGCAGATATTCTTACCACCGAGAGCACGGGCTATCCTTATCTCAACAAGCTCAACATCGGTAGCTTTTATTGCGGAATCTGCAGCAATCAGTACAGAAGGTGCTGTGAGTGTCTCGATTATTCCTATCGCTCCAGGATTCTTTATCTCTGAAGTCTGGCTGATCGCATAGAACATCTCAGGGTACACATTGGATATTTCACCATGGTCGATTATGAATTCTTTGTATTCTTCGACCACCGCCTGGGAAGCACTTTTTACGGCACTTACGCTTCCGGCATAAATAATATAATATTTTCCGGGACACAGTGTCCTGGCATCAAGTATCCTTACATCAGAAGTCTTGACTATTGTATCGACTGCTCCGATCCCCATAGCAATACTTCTAAATTCTACCATTCCTATAGATCTTTCCATAAATCCAAACTTTTTTAGGTTGATTGTCAAACGAAAAGTACAATAGGCAGCAGCTTAATGGAAAAAAGTTTCTTTGCCTTCATCTATAAGCTACACCCTATAATACTACTATTTCTACTCACTCTTTTTTGGTTTTTGGCCTTTGCCGGCTGAAATAGTAACTTTTCCTTCTCTTACAAGTTTTTTGGAATTAAACTTATCCAGCTCTTCATGAGGTCTGGGTATTACATGTACACTTACCAGTTCCCCAACTCTTTTAGCTGCTGAAGCGCCTGCATCGACTGCGGCCTTGACTGCACCTACATCTCCTGTAACTTCTATCTCGACCAGACCGCTTCCGGCATAATTCTTTGCGATAAGTCTCACATTAGCAGCTTTTACCATGGTGTCAGCTGCTTCAACCGCAGCAATAAGTCCCCTGGTTTCTATTAGTCCTAAAGCTTCGCCATTCATCTAGATTTGCCTCCTTAGTAAACAATTACTAAATTTATTATATTACATTTTTATTTGACAATATTCATTGCGCCAGAAATATATATTGTCCTCTGTTTTGTATAAGTTCTTGGCGTAGTATTACCTTCTCCCGTAGCTCCGGCAATTGTCCATGAAGTCCCACCTTTTGAGTTTTCTACTGCCACAGACTGTGACCTTGCATTCACAATAAAGTTAGTGGTATCTATGACCTGTCCAAAACTGGTGATCCTGTCAATATTCTTTGAATGTATCATTGCTGTATGGCCGAATCCATGCTCTACCCTTATAGCTACCGCAACTGCCTCTTCGAAATTATCTACCAGAAGTATCGGCAGGACCGGCATGAGCTGCTCATGCTGTATTATCGGATGAGACTCTGAATCTGCCACAAAGACAGCAAGTCTTATAGTGGGATCAGCATCTATTCCTGCATCCTTAAGTATCTTTGATGCATCTTTACCAATATAATCCTTATTGATCTCACCATCTTTTACTACCAGTGATGTTACCTTTTCAGCCTGTTCCCTGTTTAGCACTATTGTATTGTTCCGGCTGAATGCTGAAAGGAGTTTATCAGATATACTCCTGATACATAGACAGACTTTTTCCTCATTGCATAGAATATTATTATCAAAGCTTGCACCATTCATTATCTCAATGGCTGCATTTTCAATATCAGCTGTCTCATCGACTATGACCGGAGGATTTCCAGGACCGGCGCCTATCACTTTCTTCCCGCTTTTCATTGAAAGGCGTACGATGCCCGGACCACCCGTAGCAGTTATCATATCGACTTTGTCGCTTTTAAATGCTACAGATACATTCTCGACCTTTGATTGGCTTGCCGCAGTAATCAGGTTTGCCGGACCGCCGGCTTCCACGATAGCATCATGTATTACCTTTATTGCCTCCAGGCTGCATTTATGGGCCACAGGATGGGGCAAAAACACTACACTATTGCCCGCAGAGATCATTATTATAGAATTATTTATGATCCCCGGTGTGGGATTAGTCATAGGTGTTATTGCAGCGATCAAGCCGTATGGCGCCCTGTCAATGCTTATGGTGCTTACTTCATTGCTATAGGTCTTAATATCAAGATCTTCAGGACCTGGTGAAAAATTCACCGCTACCTGGTTCTTGATAATCTTATCCTCATAGCGTCCTATTCCTGTCTCATCTACTGTTAGCCTTGCAAACTTCTCGGCATTTTCAAGACATCTCTTCCTGATGTTTGCAATTATTCTGCACCTTGCTTCTTTTCCAAGATCGACAAGTCTTGGCTGTGCGTCCCTTGCTGCAGAAACAGCATCCTCAACTTTATCAAATAAGCCATTACCGGATGAACCGGCCGGGCTCTCTTTAAAGGTCGAGGTGCCGGAGGTAGTAATCAGGTTATTTACTACACCTCTTACAATCTCTTCTATTTGATTTTCATCTATAGCCACATCTTACCTCCACTATTCTTTATAGCTAATCTTTATGCCTTTTTTCAAGGCTTCGTCCCTTGCTAATGGGCTAAGTATCACATTTTCTGAAACCTCAATCCCCTTGCTCTTGTAATCGTCAAGATCACCGGTGGTTATTATGGTCTTTTTTTGCATATTCACAGATTGTCTTTTTGGCAGACTTACAGACTTACCTTCCGGGTCCATGTCAATATTGTTCATGCTCTTCAATATATTTGGATCCGTTATCTCGCCTGTAAAGCTACTGTCCGGGATCTGGGGTGGAGTACTTGCTCCATCAGCCATTTGAAGTGAAATAGGAGATACGCATGAAGCATCGACTATTTCAACAAATGTCCCGTTTACAATATCTGCCGCATTTCCATCATCTGTATCCACGTGCATCTCTGACTTAAAGTCAGGAGAGACCCTTACCTGGACATTATTAAAGGTAAGGCCCTTGGGTCCTGAGACCCTTACATCGACTGCATCATTGTCTTTTATGTCGAAGTACTCTGCATCTTCAGCGCAGAGATGCATATGCCGGTTTGCCCTGATGATCCCGTCTTTTAGATATACTGCTCCCTTGGGTCCTATTATTACCGCAGACGCAGTTCCTGATAACTGGCCTGACGGCCTGACTGGTGCATCAATACCTAATATGATGCAATCAGTCTTTGCAAATTCGACCTGGGTCTTATCCCTCAGGGGACCGAGCACCCTTACATTCTGGATAGCATTCAGTCTTGGACCGACTACAGTGACAGTCTCTTTATAAGCATAATACCCTGGTTGATAAAGTTCCTTCAGCTCCTGCATCTCATAGTCTTTACCAAAAAGGACATCCACATGCTCTCTGCAGAGATGGACATGCCTTACAGAAACACCACAGACTATCTTCCTCTGGGGTGATCCCGTTTGCATACCGGTCTTTTTACCTGACATTACCTTTCCAGAACTAGAGGCATTGGGATTTCCGGATACTCCTGCTTCTAATTTGGATACTACATTAGCAACAATATCCCTGATCAATCTTTCGGTATCCACTTAAAATACCTCTCTTTTTCTATTCTTTTGGTAAGATCATATCCAGGTCAGTATGAGGCCTGGGGATTACGTGAACTGAAATAAGTTCCCCTACTCTCTTTGCTGCTGCTGCACCAGAATCAACTGCTGCTTTTACTGCACCGACATCACCTTTTACAATAACTGTTACCAGTCCGCCGCCAATTCTTTCCTGGCCGACTAGCTTTACATTTGCAGCTTTTACCATTGCGTCTGCTGCTTCCACTGCGCCTACGAGTCCTCTGGTTTCGATTAAACCGATTGCTTCTCCTGCCATTTTTTTCTCCTTTTTCTCTTTTTGCTTTTGCTATATAAATAAAGACATCTTTTGGAAATCAAGACATCCCTATTATCCATTATTTTTTGTTGACGATATTAGCAACTATCTTGCTCACCATATCTACAAGATCGCTTTTCCTTATGGTTATCATATCATCACTGTTTACTGCTGTACTAATATTTCTGCTAGTGCATGAACTGCAGCTGCTACCATTTCCATTATTTCCGGAATCCTGTCCGGCCAGGTCATTGACTCCTGCACCAGATCCGTTTCCATTACCACCTATTAACTTATCATCTATCCTGCAACCTGCATATCCCCCTTCATCTTTTATCCAGTTGGAACGCATATCCATTATTTTTTGTACATTTTCCTCACTTATAGTATTTACATTTCCGAGTGTCTTTGCAAGCAGGCTTATCTTTGCAAAGAGTTCCATACTTTCCATCCTGTAATATGCCTGGTGTACATCACTGCCTATTGTGAAGGCCCCGTGATTTTCAAGAAGGAATGCATTATGGTCCGGCAGGTATTTCCTGATACTTTCAGGTATCTCCTGTGTGGATGGCGTCCCGTATTTTGTAAGCGGTATGGAACCAAGTGAGACTATGATCTCAGGGATGACACACTGGTCAAGGGGAATTCCTGCTACCGCGTATGCTGTCGAATAAGGCGGGTGTGCGTGTACCGCAGAATTTATTCCTTCTTTATTCTTAAAGACATCAAGATGTATCTTTACCTCTGAAGATGCTTCAAGTTCACCTTCCAGCTTATTTCCATCCATGTCCAGCTTTACAAGTTGATCAGTTGTGAGGTATCCCTTGCTCATGGCGGTAGGCGTACATAATACTGCATTTGGACCTATTCTTATCGAAATATTTCCATCATTGGATGCTACCCATCCATTATTATGCACCCTTTTGCATATATCGATAATATCATTTCTGTGCTGACTCTCTGTTTTTTGATAAACCATTTTTCCCTTTTCCCCTTTATCTATTATCCTTTAAATAAGTCTCCCTGACATAATAGTAAGAAAACTTTTAACATTTACACAATGAACTCTTCATCCATCTCATGACCTGCCTGTCAGGTGCAGGTAATATCCTGTAGGCAATAAGTGAGCCTCTCTCACCTAAGAACCTGCTGGCATTATCAGCTGCTTCATTTACCGCGGAAAGGACTCCTGTGATAATAAAAAAACTATTTACCCCACAGCCCCTGGCCAACCTGTATTCTATAAAATCTACCGCTGCACTGTCTACAGCGATATCAGAAGAATTAATAAGATCCGCCATATGCGGTCCTTCTATTATCCCGATGGCATCATCAGGTGTTTCTGCCAGGTCCCCGCCAATAGCTTCTATGATCCTCTGGTCTATCCCGCTTACGGTAAAACTGCTAAAAAGATGCCTTCCGCCCTGTTCCCCTGCAATCTTGCCTGCACTTATAAGGGCGCTGATCTCTCCTTCCAGTATAGTAAGGTACTTTCCGGGACATAGTGAACCAGCCTGGACAATATTGACTTCAGCAGATTTTACCATGCTATCAGTAACCATTATCCCTCTTGATACACTCTTAAACTCTGCTACAAAAATATTTCCTTTTTTAGTGCTGGTTTCCATATTCCTACTCATTGATTATTTTTCAATCACCAAATATTCTTTTCCGGCCTCTTTTACGGTTCCGTCTATAGAGCTGTGGATAGCGGCCCCCAGTTTTCCTTCAGGTATATCTGCAACCAGGTCTCCCCGCTTCACTGCACTGCCTTCAGAGACTACAGGTACTGCCGGTGCTCCCACATGCTGTGATAAATATAATTTTATCTTTCCAATATCAGCGGTAAACTCTGAAAGAGGTGCCGGGCTTCCGTACTTATCAACTTCCAGCCTCTTTTTTAATCTTGATACCGGTACTTTCCGGAATTGCCTGAATTCATTTGCCTCAAGATCGGTCCTATTATGAGGATTTTTTATACCGAGCCTCGCCAGCTCCCCTTTAAGATAGTTAAATACCGAACGCGCAGAAAGATCGACCACACAGCTGTAAAGTTCACATAATCCGCAATCACAGCAAAGGTAGGCAAAATCAAATCTACCTATATCCTCATCGGATAAACTACC
>JAZFRP010000195.1:0-3125 GCA_036445715.1 Candidatus Humimicrobiaceae bacterium
TCGCTCATGTTTTTATTGAGCTTCTTTTTGATCAACCTAATTATTGATGGCGGTTTTTTTATTGCGACATAATAGACAAATACTGCATACAATATACATGCTATCGCCCCGATTATATAACCCATCTGCTTTACCTCCTTCCTGTAGATCATCTGCGTTTAAATAGGCCTAAAACTAATGTTCAAGTCCCTTTACTATCCGTGGTGCCAGCAATGCATACACTGCCCCGCATATAACAAGAATAATACCAATATAAAGTATCAGCTGGGGCCATGTTCCGCTTTTTGACAGTATCATGTCATTTGCCTTATAAGCCCAGAAAAATGGTGACCAGTAAAAAAATATCTGCCAGTTCCCTGTAACGAATTCATACCCTGCTATAGAGCCTGCCATCGGTATAAATAAAAGTTTAACGCTGCCGGCAGCATCCATAACATCGTCGCTGTTTAAGCCCTGTATAAACCCAATCAGTAAACTCAATATTGTCACCGAAAAAACCACCAGGGCTGCCTGGCCAATATTGACAGTATAAAAACCTGTGATCAAAATAACAGCAATTGATGAAAAAAAGGCAACAAACATCCCTGTAAAACCCTTACCCAATATAAATGCACGGCGGGAAGTAGGAGTTACATTTATTGCACTTACGGTATTATCTACTTTTTCTTCGACTATATTCATGGCTATAAGCATACCTGCCAGCATTGAGATTATAAGCAGTAATACATTGACAAGCATCTTTTTTAGAGGTGGGACCGTCCTGCCGAATTCAATTATTTCTGAACGTGCATCTTCCAGCTGTACGTCTGATTCATATAATACATTTAGCAGTTTTGCATATTCGATAACTGATTCTGCCTCATTTCCCTGGGTCATAATATAGTATCCATTATCTTTGGGAAGTATTCCGACTACATCGTCTCTTGCCCTTACCCTGTTTTCAACTCTTGCTTCATCAATAAAGAGTTCGACATGGGCAAAGTCGTCAAAGTAAGCAGTTTGCTCAATATTTTCATCTTTTATTAAAGCCAGGTTTACACTGGTGTCATTAACACCGGGTGAGAGGAAATTAATGCCTAGAGCAAATATCAGAGGGATAACCATCATATATATTGTCATGAATTCCCGCATATTTACTCTAATATCCCTGGTAAAGATAATCCATATTCTTTTTAACATCATCATCCCCCTACACACTTAGTGTTTTCTTGAACCTGATATTTGTAATAAAAAACAGCACAGTTCCTGCTACTAAGAAACCGGCACTTGTTAATAGCGGATAAAGAATATCCCCATTTGGTAAAATTATCTCTTTAAAGCCCTGGAGCATAGGATATGTGGGAATTATTTTTACCCAGAAAGGATCCCAGCCAGGTATAAAATATGCTATGCCTGGGACCATTAGTAAAAAAAATAATAAATAGATAACACCAAAAGCTTTCATTATATTATCATAAAAGCTGGCGATAAGCAGACCCAGTGTGGATGCAAAAAATCCAACTGTGAGTAGTAGCAGCAGCAATAAACCGTAGTTTATCTTAAATCCCATAACCGGCATGATTATAATCAAACCTGAAACAACAGATGTAAGCAAGATAACAAAGATCTTACTCATCAAATATTTCCAAATAGCAGATGGAGTAACCGCATAAGCTTCTATAACACCTTCTTTCTTGTCCAGGAATATATAAGAGGCCATGATAAACATACCCATCAAGGCCCCGCTGAATGCAATTAGAGGTGGAATAGTGTTTTCCCTGTCATTTAGAGGTTTGAAATCTGTTGATAGCGGACGGACCTCCTGATTATTGATGCGCTCTTCCAGGACCTCTGTGCTCTCATTGAATAATATGGATATCAGGTTTTTTAAACGATTTGACTCATACCCCTGCAAATAATACTTATAGTACAGCTGATTATTATCGTTCACCTCGACAACTGCTCCCAGGTTCTTTTCAGAATCTGCAAGTGTACGGACGGCTTCTTCACTTTCTACAATATAGATCTCTTGCTCATCAGTTACAATAAGTTCTGCCTCAAATATTTTACCACCGGCTTCTATTTCAACGATTTCAGATTTTGCATCTAGATCATTTTTTAATATACTTTCTATAAATATCTCTTTTCCCTGTTGTGGTAGATTAAAATAGAGGTATTCTGTCGAAATATTACTGAAATTTTGCGGAATAGCAAATAACAAAACTGCCAGGATTATAACTGCAAAAAGTATTTCAACATAAAAGTAAAATCCTCTCGAAGCAAGAATAAGTTCCTTTTTGAAGCTGCTAAGCAGTTTCATATTAGGCAAGCCCCCTTCCGGTGACCTTTATAAAGATCTCTTCCAATGTTGCCTCCTTTGAATGCATGGTCAGGATTTCTTCGTCGGCAATGATCTTATTCAGGGCGTTCCTGTCTTTTTGTATTACTGTAGAAAAACATTCTTTTTTTACATTACCGTTCTGACCATATTCCACTTCTATCAGCTTTTCCCCATATTGAAGTTTAAGATTTTTTGGTGAATCTATAAGCTTTATTTCACCGTCAACAATAAATCCCACACGATCACATAATTCTTCGGCTATATACATATTATGGGTGGTCAAAAATACGGTGACACCTTCTTTATTGCGCCCTTTGATTATATCCTTAATATCAGCTGCTATAGCAGGATCAAGCCCCGTAGTAGGCTCATCAAGGAACCACATGCTAGGATTGTTTATCATGGATCTCGCAAATGTCAGCCGGTGCTTCATTCCCTTTGAAAATTCACCCGTCTTTATATTCTCCTTGCCTTTTAAACCCACAAGTTCGATCAATTCTAATGGATCACGTGTTTCTACATCAAATAATCTGCCGTAGAAGCTCAGGTTTTCTTTTGCCGTCATTTTGCTGTAAACATTAGACTGCTCAAACGACATACCTATTTTATTGAACATTGTCCGTGAGATATGTTTTATGTCATAGCCGGCCACAGAGACATTACCTTTCTGGAGCTGTAAAAGACCTGTCAAGATGCCCTGTGTGGTCGATTTACCCGCACCTGATGGCCCTAGAAATCCAAAGACCTCACCATTGGCTACTTCAAAATTTACATCCTTGACTGCAAAATCATCATTCTTTAAATA
>JAZFRP010000196.1:0-6372 GCA_036445715.1 Candidatus Humimicrobiaceae bacterium
GGCATTCCCCTGGTTATGTCCCTGGATCCGACACAAGACAAAAATACTATCTTCTTTGGCTCTTTATTATCAGATGGCCTCAAAATATGACCATGAGTAGGACCAGAAGCGCACATAAGTCTTTCATACTCAAGACTGGTGATCACGTCCGGCAGCTCTCCACCGCCATATTCTCCATAAGTATCGGTATTAAATATATCTGATCCGGTAGCAACTACTATGGCACCTACATCCAGGGTCACCATCTCTTCCTTTTGATTATAATCAAAACAATTTGCCTCACAGGCCTTAGCGCACTCATGGCACTCCGAGCATATTCCGCAATCAAGGCACCTGCTTGCTTCTTTTTTTGCTTGTTCCTCATCAATGGGCAGTATTACTTCCTTAAAATTATTTGTCCTTTGCGCAGGTTTTAATCTATCTTCTGCAACTCTTTTATTTCTTTTGAATGATTTTAATTGCTTCTCAGTGAATATCTGGTCAGCTTTTAATTCTACATCGGCTTCTTTTTGTTCTTTAATATCTTTCTCTATGTCTTCAAGTTTTTCACCCTGAAGCATCCTGTCTATAACCTCAGCGGCAAGTTTGCCGTGACCAATAGCTTCGGTAACTGTTGCAGGGCCAAGTATCAGGTCTCCTCCGGCAAATATGCCCTGGCCTTCAACCAAGAGGATATTTTCCTTTTCAAGTTTTATAGTATTCCATGGAGTAAGCTCACAGGTCCTTTCGCCACCCTGGAGGTACCCTATATCAGGTTTCTGACCGATTGTGATGATTATATGGTCTACAGGATATTCAAACTCACTATCTTTGACAGGCACAGGTCTTCGCCTGCCACTGCTATCAGGTTCACCAAGTTCGTTTTTTTCCAGTACCAGCTTTTCTGCCTTTCCGTTTTTACCTTCGATCCTGACCGGTGAAGTGAGATAATTTATTTTTATTCTTTCATCAACGGTGTCTTCTATTTCTTCTTCCAGGGCAGGCATTTCCTCATGGCTTCTCCTGTAAAAAATACTGACTTCACTGGCTCCCAGGCGGAGGGCCGTCCTGGCAGAGTCTATGGCCACATTACCGCCACCGATCACTGCAACTTTTCCATTTACTTTGGATATTTTAGAAAGGGCCACATCCTTTAAAAAATCAATTCCCGGGATCACTCCTTTAAGGGTTTCACCCTCACACTTAAGCCTTAGATCTTCATGTGCTCCAGTAGCTAAAAATACTGCGCCGTATCCTTCTTTTTCCCTTAACTGATGTATCTGGTCATAACTGTCAATAGAGTGTCCGGTTTCAATTTCGACACCCATCCTTCTTATGACATCGATTTCCAGGTCAAGGATCTTTGAGGGTAATCTATAGTCCGGGATCCCGACCCGTAGCATCCCACCGGCTACCGGGAGCGATTCAAATATTTTTACCCCGTATCCTTTCTTGGAAAGGAAATAAGCTGCGGTAAGGCCGGCTGGGCCGGAACCTACAATAGCAACTTTTTTATTTTTCTTTTCTTCTATTTCAGGAAGGGGGATCTCTCCTAATTTCAGTTCATAATCTGCCATAAATCTTTTTAGGTCCATTATGGCTATAGGGTCATCAACCAGGTTTCTGGTACAATTTTCTTCGCATGGGTGCATGCAAACTCTTCCACAGACCGAAGGGAATGGATTTTCTTCCCGGTGCAGCTTCAAAGCTTCCGCATATTTACCCTCCCTTATCAGGGCAATATAACCCTGGGCAGGGACATTAGCGGGACAGGTACTCCTGCATGGAGCTTTTCCTCTTCTATCTATATAGTAAGACGAAGGAACTGCCTGAGCAAACATCTTGGATACGGCTTTTCTACTAGTGAGTCCGGCCTCATATTCATTCGTACAATTTACCGGGCACACCTTCTCGCAATCACCGCATGAAGTACAATTCTTCTCATCAATATAACGGGGTTTCTTTCTGACAGTAACCTTGAAGTTTCCAATAGAACCCTCGACTTTCACCACTTCAGAAAGTGTAAGCAGATCGATGTTTTCATGCATGCCGACATCTACCATTTTAGGTGACAGGATGCATGCAGAGCAATCAATAGTGGGGAAAGTTTTATCTAACTGCGACATTTTTCCACCAATAGAAGCTTCTTTTTCTACCAAAAATACCTTTTTGCTGCCGTCAGCTACATCAAGGGCAGCCTGTATTCCTGCAATTCCTCCTCCGATGACAAGGACATTTTTATTCAGGTCAAAATATTTTGGATACAGTTCATGGTGCCGGTAGACTTTTGCGGCCGCCATCTTAACAAGTTCCATGGCTTTTTTGGTAGCTTTTTCTTTATCATCATGTATCCAGGAATTATGTTCCCTGATATTTGCCATATCAAGTAAATATGGATTAAGGCCAACATTTTCTACAGTTCTCATAAAAGTCACCCCATGGACACGAGGCGAACACGAAGCAACTATAATCCGGTTAAGATTATGTTTTTCTATGGCCTTCTTGATCTGGTCCTGCCCTGGCTCAGAACATGTGTATAGATTCGTCTGGGTAAACACAACACCAGGAAGTTTTAATGCTTCTTTTGCTACTTTTTCTACATCTACTGTGCCTGCTATGTTTGAACCGCAATAGCAGACAAATATACCAATTCTCAATTTAATCTTCCCTTATCATTATTATGACTTTTAACTTTACTCCTGCCGGGACTTTTTATAGGAACAAATAACCTGTCCAGCATAACCTGTTTAAAAGTGAGACCCAGCGCCACACCCAGAACCTGGGTTATATATAGTATTGGCAGGTTGTATCTGGTTTTATTAAACCTGTTTATCTGCTTTTGCCGCAGGTCCAGGTTTTGCTGGCAGAGCTGACAAAAAACTATTAAGCTGTCTGCATTGTTCTCCAGGGCATTATCAAGTACTTCTCCACTTAATTTCAGGACTGAATCTTTATTTGAAAGTGACAGGATCGCACCGCAGCACTCAGTCTTAAAAGAGAAATCCACACATTCAATACCTACCTCTTTTAATATTTCTTCCATTGAGGTAGGCCTTTCAACATCATCAAACCTTAAAGCATCTTTGGGTCTCAGGAGGGCACAGCCATAATAACAGACCGGTATTAATTCTTTTAAAATAGAATATTCTTCATTTTCATTATTTACCTGCTTTAATTCCCTGAACTTTCTGCTGATTTCTGCTTTTTTTAAATACAGGAATTCAATTATAGAATAGACCTTGAAGTTTAATTCCTGTCCGGTATCAAAACCCATATCTTTTAAGGTTTTAAATATGGAGGCTTTTATTTTCTCTTCTCTCTTATTTTTAAGTTCGCTTGTACTGTTTATATAATATGCAGCCTTATATAGTTTGTTATAACATGAGACACAGGGACTCAATATATCTTCCAGCCCCATATTTTTGGCGATCATCAGATTTCTCGCAGATAGCAGGACTACCAGTTCCTCGTCGATATTATTTGCCGGAGTGGTACCACAACAATTCCAGTCATCGATCTCGATATGTTCAATATCAAGAACATCGAGTAGTTTTTTTACGGACACATTGAAATCAATAGCTGTTGAGTTTAAAGAGCATCCCGGATAATAAGCAACTTTATTTAAATTATTATTCTTCTTACTACTGTTTTTCATTACATATATTTCTTAATGGTTTTTGTAATTTGTTTTCTTTCCTTCACAAATTCCGGAAGGAGCCTTATTTTCCTTTTTTTGAGAATATCCAGGGCCAGGTCCATATCATTAAAAAGTCTTCCGCTTAAAAAATTGAGGCTCATTAGAAGACCCGGCTCATAACTCCTGCCGGTCCTGCTGACTATTCTCAAGAATGTCTTATAAAATCTTTTGATGCTTTTTATTTTAAATCTGCCGGATTTCCATGCTTCATTTCTTATATAATTCATAATAGTAGCTATATGCACATCCTGGGGACATCTGCTGCTGCAGATCGCACATGAAAGGCAAAGGAAAATTGAATTGGAATTAATAATAGCATCGATCTTGCCGGATTGAACCAGTCTTATTATCTGGTTAGGCTTATATTCAAATACATCTGACAGGGGACATGAGGATGTACATTTTCCACACTGGTAACAGTTATATATTTTAGGTTCGATGTAATCCAGTATTTCATTCCTGATCCTATCTGTATCATTGTTCGTTTTTTCCAATTTAAGCCTTTTAGGTCACACTTCAAATCTATCAAATTATATTTACTTTGAAATAATAAAAAGAATATTAATCAATAGCGATAATAATTCAGATCGATTTTATTATAAATTCTTAAATAGTCAATCATTTCTTATTGCAATTATAAATCCTAGTTTTAATCATCATTTTCTGGGAAAAATTTGATATTGTAACAAATTAAACACTCTGAAAAACGATATTTAATAGATAGGATACCACTGTTACATATATGTTGCAATAGTGGATATGATTTTAATACAAAGAATCAACTAAAAGGATTGATAAAATTTTGAATGAGATCATATTAATTTAAAAGCCACCGAAAAACATGAACCTTTTCCTAATGTACTTTCTACATTGATACTGCCATTGTGGATAGAAATGATCTCTCTTGCTACTGAAAGTCCGAGTCCTGTACCGTTCTTATGGAAATCGACCGCATTATTTGATCTAAAGAATTCATTAAAAATATTGATCAGGTTCTTTTCAGGTATGCCGATTCCCTGGTCCTCAATGCCAATATATAGCCGGGGACCTTCAATCTTTTTGGTAATGATCCTGATTGTACTGCCAGATGGGGAATAGTTGACTGCATTTTCAAGTAAAATAGAAAAAAGGATCTCGATCTCTTTCTTATTTCCCTTGATGGAGTAATCTTTCCCGGGGGGAGTGTAATCAATCTTTATTTTTTTATATTTAGCAGATATTTTAGACAGTTGGACCATATCTGTGAGGATGGTACCAATATTGATCTTTTTCAGGTCTACAACTATTTCATCTCTTGATTTTAATTTTTCAAGTTCCAGCATTTCTTTAATAACCCTGGATAATAATTTACATCTCCTCTTGATCTTTTCGACAATATCCCTGGTTGCCTGTGAAATTTTACCGGTATATCCTTCTAGAATAATATCGACATAGCTCTGGATCGCTGCAAACGGGGCTTTTAACTGGTGGGTAGCATATAATAAATATTTTGTTTTCTCATTATTGATCTCTTTTAATTTTTGGCTTATCTTTTCATATTCCAGCATTTCTTTTTCCAGCTGGGTATTTGCTATTTCAAGATCCTCGGTTCTTTCGATTATCTTTTTTTCCAGGTTTATCTTGTATTCATTGAGATCCTTATTGACTTCATTATAAGCATCCAGGAATTGAAAAATGATCTTTGAACCCTCTGCACCTATCAGGCTTATTTTTTGAGATTTATTTTCATTTAAATATTTAAAGATCTTAGGATCACCTGTAGCTTCAAATATAAGGTTAACTTCCTCATCGATTAATATTTGGTCACAATCTGAAGTACATTTAATATTATGATTTTTTGCATAAAGTACACCTACTGCATATGGATCAACATCACATACATATTTAATATTAACTGCGGGGATCCTGAGAAGGACTTTTAATAAGGCAAGACCTCCCTTACCTGCACCTATTATTGCGATAACTGAACCGCTATCAATTATATCTTTATTTTTCATTTGATAATATTGTACAATGTAATCTGGTAACTTAGAATAATAATTTTAAAACTAAAGAAAAAAGGAGAGGATCAGATGGAGAAGATATACATAATAGACGATGATCAGGACATTGTTGAATCAATTTCTATGGTTTTAAAAGCGAATGGGTATGAGGTTTCTGCGCAGTATAATGATGAAGATGTAGTTGAAAATGTCTCCAAGTATGATCCGGACCTGATTATTCTGGATGTTATTTTTCCCGAAGATCATTCTGCAGGATTTAAAATGGCCAGAGCAATAAAAAGTGATGATAAATTAGTAAAAATACCGATAATAATGCTCTCTGCCGTGAATGAGAAGGGAATATTCCTGGGCAGGTTTAGCGATCAGGATATTGATCAATCCTGGCTTCCTGTAAATAAATTCCTGGAGAAACCTGTACAGCCAAAAGAGCTGTTAAGGCTGGTTAAATCAGTTTTAAATGGCGAGTAGGACCTTTTTAAGTAATCAGGTGTTTTTGTAAATATTAGGTTTTATTTCTTCAATTATTGTAATTGCAAACACTAGTAATTCCATTAAATCGCTACTATAATTATGATGTGATATTTATTATTGGATTTTTAGAAAGAATTTAAATTATATGAAAGATAATTCATTAAACGATATGACCTCCAGTGACATAAAAGAGGCAGTAAAAGATAAATACAGCCAGGTCGC
>JAZFRP010000197.1:0-2795 GCA_036445715.1 Candidatus Humimicrobiaceae bacterium
TTAATAATAGTATCTTTTATCAACACCCTTTTATATGTGCTGATATATGCATATTATGATACCATACTTGACCGTTTGGGAGCCTCATTATTATCAGCAGGAATGCAAAGTTTTTTTAAGATCGTAGTTCTTGTAGCTGCCGGTTTCTGCATAGGGCTTATGTCAATGCTATTATTAGCACCCGGAATGAAAAGAAGCCGTTTTAATATAAAGAACCTTCTTCTGATCGGGTTGATTCCTTTCATACTTCTATTACTTTCTCCTGGTCCCGTAATTGACCTGATAGCATCCAGGATATTTGGAAATAAAGAAAGCATAAGGGAGCTACTGTTTTATCTTTTATCCAGACAGGCCGTATTGTCCATATGGCTTGGGTTTGCAGTGGGCTCTTCTGTGAGGATCCATTTTGGCAAGAGAGTGCATAAGCATTCAACAAACTATACTCTGGTTGACAAAGATATAATAAAAACAGGGCAGGATGAAAATCTGGAAGGTCCGGAAGCTTAATAATAGATATTTCCAGCCAGAGACAAGTATGGATGGAGGAGAAGAAGGATGATATGGCAGTGGATTATGGAAAAATGAGACTTATCCTCATAATCACAAGTTTTGTAAATATTTTCCTTTATTATACCGCATATGCGTATTTTGATAATATCCTTATTGCCCTTGCCAGGTATGAGCTTTCCGTAGGTTTCCTTACCTTTTTGAAATATTTCATTATCTTTGTGCTGGGTTTTTCAATCGGTTTCTTAATAATCCTCAGCATGAGGTTGAGGGTCAGTATGAATTATTTCGATTTAAAAGGATTTCTTATGGTAGGGCTGATTCCAATACTGGCCATCATATTATCATATTCCGGCCTGGTAAGTTTTTTAGTAAATACTTTTTTTAAATCCAATAGCACCATAAATGAGTTGTATTATTATTTCTTCTCAAGAACTGATATTTGGTCCATCTGGCTGGGTGTTGCGACCGGTTCATCGATCAGGCTCAAGCTGCTTCAGAAGAGAAAGTACAAGCATCAGGTGATGGAGTAAAGTGAAAGTTACTTCTGGTACATAAAAGAAGCATCACTGTCCTTGTGGCCCGTATTTGTAATGTTTATCTTCTCACCGGTCCTTATATTAAATATTATGAGGTCATCCTTTCCTCCGGAACTTTCTTCATAGACTATTAACTTTCCATCGGGAGAAAACATAGGATGTCCGTCCCAATCGCCATTATATGTGATCCTTATTTCATTCTGATCCCTTATGTCTGCATAATATACTTCGCTATTGTTTCCCAGGTATTTTGTATATGTGAGCTTTGTAGAATCACTTGAGAGATCCGGAGTCCTGCGGCGCTCATGAGTATTAAAGATCCTGGAGACCTTTGAACCGTCATGGTTCATTATATAGATATCATCATGGCCGGGCATGCCTGATTCAAATATTATTTTTGTATCGAAAGGATGGCCGCTTGGATGCCAATCATGCCCTCCACTATTATGGGTGAGCCTTTTCTGGCCCGTTCCATCGCTATTTATGCGGTAAAGCTCCCAGTCGCCGTCAATAAATGCTTCAAAATAAATATATTCCATATCATATGACCAGGAAGGATAGGCGGACCTGAAACTGTTATGGGTGATCTGCCTTTTATTCTGTCCGTTCCAGTCCATTATCACTATCTGCCAGATACCTTTGATATCTGATGTATAGGCTATTTTTTTTCCATCCGGTGATGCTTCAGGATACAGATCAGCCCCACTATAGTCAGTTAATCTTTGCCATTCCGAACCATCTATATTGATACTGTATATATTATCATTTCCATCCCGGTTGGATTTAAATACCAGCTTTTGCATAGAATATCCGCTAGAAGCAGAATATTGAGAATTTACATCTTCAGCTTGATTAACGGCACCTTCTTCTATTTGCTGATTTAAAAATTTTTCTACTCTTCCGATTTCTATTGCATATCCCTCTATATACAGCTTATTATCCGAGACAAGTTCCCGAAGAGAGACAGTAGCTTCAATAACGGCTTTTTCCTCTTTTTTACCCGAAATATAAATATCAGTTTTTTCAAAATTATATAAATTGGAATTGTCCGGATTTTCAGCATAGACAAAAAGTGTATGTTTTGAACCGGGCTCCAGATCCAGATCTTCAATATTTAGATTGAAACCGCTATAGAGGTAATTTTCATTATTAAAGAATTCCACAACGCCACTACGCGGGATTCCATAATCTACATCTCCAAGCTGTTGTCCAAAATCCATAGGACCATCCAGATATATCCTGACCTTTCCTATGCCTGTATTGTCTAAAGAAGTGGCATTAAGAGTCCAACCCTTTATCCTTGTAAGTTTCTCTAATGGTTTTTGCTCCAAAGGTTCGTCAATAAATATTTTGATATCTGTATCTCCCGGTTTTTGACCGGTGATATTTATCTCTTTCCTTATATGATCCCAACCGGATTCTGTATTGTAATAATATATATACAGGAAGTGAGTCGAACCAGGTTCCAGCGCAAGGTCTGTATTCTCCAACTCAAACCTGAAGCCTGTATCGGCAAGGTCTGATCCATATAACTCCAAAGCCCTTGAAGAGCTGATACCATATGATGCAGCGCCAAGATATATTCCATTTTCCATATCTCCATCGAGATATATCTTTATTGTATCCTGTTCCGGATCCTCACTGTTCCGGGTTGATGACTGGTCTGTAACAGTTTCATTCTGCTGCAAACTGTTTTGCGGAACTCAGGGTTGGATCATCGTGGGCTCGGGGGGAGCTTCCTCGGGTGCA
>JAZFRP010000198.1:0-6853 GCA_036445715.1 Candidatus Humimicrobiaceae bacterium
CTGGGACTTTTCCTGGGTATAAAATTTTTTCAATATTTTCAAATATCTTCATTCCTGTATTTTTCTATTATAGGCGTAGTGCTTTTTGCATCCCTCCCCGGGCCGATCTTTATCTTAAGGAAAAATACAATATCTGATGGGGATGTCCCGGAGTTTAAAAACTTACTGCTTATAGTAATAATACCGATAGTGGTGATGGTGCTGATGGGATATCTTGTGGGGTTAAACAGTGAAGAAGCCGGAGGGATCGATCTATCGCACATGATTGAAAGTGAAGAGCCCGACACTCCGGGAGTCATAATAGCAAAAGGCAGGGTGTCCAGCCATCCGGTCATTAAATACGGCAGCCTGTATTTTGAAATGGATGCAGAATGTTTCTGGTATGCTGTAGATAGTGATGACAATAAGGGGGAATATATTGAAGACGGGAGAATAGATATAATTATAAAAGGGCCCGGCAGTTTAAAGATAAAGAGGGACGACTTTATAGAAGTAAGGGGAGAAGCCGGGACATCTGTAAATAGATCACTTGTCAGGGTAAATTCCAGGAATATAAAATTTATAAGTGCGGAAAATCTTTTTGAAAGATCATTTGAGTTTAGAAAGACTGTATATAATTGTATAAACCGGACCTTTTACAAATATTTGAACTATAGGTATGCACCTATTGCAGAAGCCCTTATCCTGGGGAACAGGACAAATTTTCCCCACATGCTGCAGGATGATCTCAGGAAGAGCGGCACGGCCCACCTTATGGCGATCTCAGGTATGCATATTTCCTTTATTGTGCTCATCATCTATATTATTGCAGGGAGGTCAAAACGAGACTTTCTATTACTGGTATTTATCATTATATTTCTCATTATGTATAATTTCTTGCTTGGACTTAAGGCGAGCGTGCTCCGCGCTTCCATATGGATGATAGCCGCAGCAGCAGCCGGACAATGGAACCGACAGTCAGATAAGCCCAGGGTATTATGTATTTCATTTATACTGTTTCTTATCCTGGATCCATCATTTGTAAGTGATATCGGATTCTGTTTTTCCTTTGCAGCGATGGCCGGTGTGGTTTTTATATATCCCCTTTTTATAAAGATCTTATCCAATGTCTTATTAATAAAAAGAATTGTTGGAAATCCTGTATTTAGAACATTTATCCTTACTATTTCCATCCAGCTGGCATGTGGTCCCCTTATACTCTATTATTTCGGGTCCCTTCCACTTATATCTGCAGTGTCAAATATCCTTATATTGCCTTTTTTTTATATTCTTCTCTTATTGCTTATGGTATCGGCATTATTTGCAGTCATCTGGCCGCCACTTGGAGGTATCGTCTTGAGGGCCACACCACCTATATTTAAAATAATGATCTGGCTGACCGGTTTTTTTTCAAGACCCGGCCTTCCTGTAATAAAAGCTTCAAATATAATGCCTTTACAGTTATCCATATACTACCTGTCCCTATTTGTAATTTTAATTATGGCTCACGTTTTACTTGAGAAAAAAATGAAGGCTAAATTATTTGATTTTTAGCAGTAAGTAATAGAAAATTAAGGAGCATAAAAGGAGGACAATTGCCTGGAGAAAAAAATAAGATCGATAAATTAAAAAAAGCCTATCTTTATATAAGCCGCAACAGTTCTGTGCTTGAAGAAAAAGTAGGGGAGATAAGGGGCTTCATAGAAGATAAAATAAATACCGAGACAGATTATAAGGTCTTTAGGCCTGATTCAGAAAGTACCGATGGGGAACTTGAAAACTATATATCTACCCCCTCCCTTTTTTCCTCCCGGAAGATCGCGGTCATTAGAGATATTGAGAAATTTAAGGCAAAATTCCAAAAGACAGTTGCAAAGGCGATCGATGGAGAAGATGTAATATTTATACTTACCGCTTCCAGTGAAAAAATAAATAAAACGCTTCTTGATGCCTTAAAGCAGGAGGGTTCAATAAAAAGACTGAGGCCTCCTTCAGGAAAAGATATGCTGAGATGGCTTGAAAATAAAGCATCTGATGATGGAATTGTTTTTACAGATGGGGCCAAAAGTCTTCTTATCGAAAATGTTAATCTTGACTTGAACCTACTTAAAAATGAATATTTAAAACTCTATGATTATATAAGTTCGGAAGATAAAAAGATAATTGAAGAGCAGACAGTAAGATATCTTGTTCCCAGGGTGTATTCCATGAAAATATTTGACCTGGTGGATTATTTGGGCGGGAGAGACAAGAATGGAAGTTTTGTGGCACTGGAAGAGATACTTGCAGAAGACAGCAATCTAATGGGGCTGATCACGCTTATTCACAGGATGTTTAAGAGCATGCTTTATATAAAAACAGGAGATGGTACCTCGGGAGTAACGGCATTTCTTGAAAAGAATATAAATATGCCTCCATATTTTATTGGAAAACTGGTCAATAAGTATATTAAGTTTTCACGGAATTATTCGAATGAAGAGATAATAAAAATATTTGACCTGTTAAATGATTACGATATAAAGTTCAGGGTTGGTCCCACTGAGAACAAAAACCTTGCAAAAAGAATGATAGCCCAAATTACTGATATAAAAATCTAAGAGTCCGGTTCCCGGACAGGCTCCTAAAGAATTTAAGATTTATTATAGTTCCATTATGATGGGCTAGTTTCTATGTTTTTTCTCTAAGACTTTTTGCCCAGGGAATTCACAAGCCTTGCAGCCTGGGATTTCTTATTTGCAGAATAATTTTTATGGACCGCACTCTTTTTAACAGCCTTATCAAGAGCTTTATCCAGTTTGGCAAGATCTGACTTCGCATCTTCCAGCTTTTTTCCTTCAACAGAAACAATCAGGTTTTTCTGAGCTGTCTTTATACTGGACTTTAAAGCTTTATTTTTTATAGTTCTCTTTTTATTCTGCCTATCACGTTTTATCTGCGATTTAATATTTGGCATCTATTTTTCCTCCAAAAAATTGGACTTCTATATCAAACAAGGAGACATTTTAGCATTTTTTTTAATAAATAAAAACACTTATTATTGGCTTATTTATTAGGATATATTACAATCCATGGGTACCATAAGTTGGAAAAACATATCAAAGAATAGACATATATGAGCAGGGATCGGCTAATTTCAAGGAAAAGGATTTTTGGAGCCACACTATTGGTAGTCATTGCGATACTACTCTCCAAAGTGTCCGGTCTTGTACGCGACCAGATAATGGCGGGATATTTCGGTATCAGTTCTGATACCGATGCTTTTACCTGGGCATATTTTATTCCAAATCTTTTTCGTATACTTTTTGCAGAATCCCTTATTGTTGCAGCATTTATCCCCATATATTCCAGATATATAAATAAGAGGAGGCTTGTCGACAGCCGCATATTCGTAAGCTCTATAGCAAATATAATGATCATTAGTTTTTCGGTGATAGCTGCCATACTATTTGTGCTTTCACCGCAAATAGGGACGCTGCTTTCAGGTATTTCCGGTAATCAGATGGATATTGTAAAATTTGTGGCCATGAACCGGATAATGATCTTTTCACTCCTGACCTTGAGTCTTTCCGGCCTTGTCACTGGAATATTAAACTCCCATAATTTTTTTACTCTTCCCTCACTTGCACCTTTTGTTTTAAATATAGTCACGATAATCTTTGTGACCACTCTTTACTTAAGACTTGGAATAAATGCGATGGCAATAGGAGTCATGGCGGGATCGCTTATGCACCTGCTATTACAGTTACCCCAGCTAAGGATAGCAGGTCCGGAATTCAGGGCATCCGGGTTCAGCAGGAAATCCTTAAAAAATAATATGATCCGCAGGCTCAAAGAAAGATTTACGCTTGATCTCAAGCATGAAGGAGTGAAGGAGATCTTCTCACTTATGTTTCCCATCCTTTTAAGCCTGGGTGCAGTCCAGCTTAATAATAGTGTGGACAATTTCTTTGCATTAAACCTTGGAGCGGGAAATACTACGGCACTGATACTCTCCTGGAGAGTGGCGAACCTGCCTCTGGGGGTATTTACAGTTGCGATAATAACAGTGCTGTACCCATTGATGTCACGGCAAGCTGCGGGTGATGATATCAGAGGCATAAAGGAAAGTTTTTCTCTTGGCGTCAGGGAGATAGGCTATATGATGCTGCCAGCTACTATGGGGCTGGCAATCCTTTCATATCCAATAATAAAAGTTTTATTTGAACATAATAATTTCAGTCCGGACGATACACTTAAAGTATCATCTATCCTCATTTTTCATAGTCTTGGACTTGTGTTTTTTGGACTGCTTATGATACTGAACCGGGTATTTTATGCCTTCAAGAATGTTAAAACACCGCTGAAGGTCGCAAGTATATCGATAATCATAAATCTTGTACTTGACTGGATACTGATAAAGTATATGGATGTCAGCGGACTGGCCCTTTCGACTGCCCTTGTGGCCCTTTTCAATGTAGTAGTGCTTCTGATAATACTACGCAAAAAAGTCGGAAATCTTGGAGCCAGGAGGATAGCCAACTCTTACTGGAAGATCCTGGTCTCAACGGGTATTGCGGGCACAGTAGTATATTTTGTATGGAAATATCTGTCAGTATATGCTTATAAGAATCTTTACTGGCTGATATTAGGACTCTTTATTGTGATAATCATCGGAGCAGGGATATATGTGGCATCCACTATAATCTTTAAGATGGATGAGATAAGGTTTGTACTTAATATGTTCAAAAAAGGAAAAAGCAAAAATAATATTGGTGGCGGAGAGACCGGCACCGGGAAAGCGGATGAAGCAGAAGATAGAAATGACAGTGATAAAGAAAATGATTAAAAAAGCAGACAGAAATTTAGTAAGGAATTTTTCAATAATAGCCCACATAGATCATGGCAAATCGACACTGGCTGACCGGATCCTTGAGATCACAAAGACTATAAGCAAGAGAGAGATGCTTGATCAATTCCTTGACGATATGGAACTTGAAAGGGAAAGGGGCATAACGATAAAGGCGCATGCAGTCAGGGTGCTGCACAATAATGCAGCTGACGGGAAAGAATATATATTCAATCTTATCGATACTCCCGGACATGTTGATTTTTCTTATGAAGTATCAAGGAGCCTTGCCGCCTGTGAAGGAGCTATACTTGTAGTTGATGCCACCCAGGGGATACAGGCCCAGACACTGGCAAATGTCCACCTTGCCCTGGAAGGGGATCTTAAAATAATACCAGTACTTAACAAAATAGACCTTAAAAGTGCACGTACCGGGGAAGTATCAATGGAACTTGGTAAAATACTTGGAGTATCGGAAGACGATATTTCAAAGGTAAGTGCCAAGACCGGCGAAGGCATAGAAGCGGTACTCAATAGGATAGTAAAAGATATCCCCGCACCAGCCGGGAGCGAGGAGTTACCTCTGCAGGCTCTCATATTTGACAGCCAGTATAATTCATACAGGGGTGTCGTGGCACTTATAAGGGTCGTCAATGGTTTTATAGTAAAAGGTATGAAGATCAAGTTCATGGGGGAAAATGCAGTCTCCGATGTAGAGGAAGTAGGTATATTCGGACCGGAGATGATCAAGAAGGACAATCTTTCAACGGGAGAAGTAGGATATATAATAACCGGCATCAAGGAAGTCGGAAGTATTGTTGTCGGTGATACTGTGACGAATGCAGGTGAACCGGCCAGGGCCAGCCTGCCAGGGTACAAGAAGCCGAAACCCATGGTCTATTCCGGTCTTTTCCCTATAGATGGGGGAGATTATGAAAACTTGAGGGATGCTCTGGGAAAGCTGTCACTAAATGATGCTTCCCTTGATTTTATTCCCGAAGTCTCAAATGCACTGGGTTATGGGTATAGATGCGGTTTTCTCGGTCTTCTTCATATGGAGATAATAAAGGAGAGGCTGGAAAGGGAATATGGACTCAAGCTTATAACTACGGCTCCGAATGTCGCATACAGGATCACTTTAAGCAATGAAGAAATCCTGGAGGTCAAAAGGCCCTCTGATTTTCCTGATCTGGAAAAAATAATGAGCATAGAAGAACCTTATACCGAAGTGACTATCATCACTCCAAAAGAATATATCGGCAAGATAATGAAGCTTGCAGAGTCCAAAAGGGGAGACTTTGTGGATATGATATATATTTCCATAGAAAGGGTAGAAATTAAATACATAATCCCGCTTTCCGAGATAATAGTGGATTTTTTCGATCAGTTAAAATCCATATCCTCAGGGTACGGATCCCTTGATTATGAAGTAATGGGATTTGAGCAGTCGGACCTGGTCAAGCTGGATATTCTTGTCGCAGGCGACAGGGTGGATGAACTATCGGTGATAGTACACCAGGATAATGCATATCATATCGGAAGAGAGCTTGCCCTGAGGCTAAGAAAAATCGTACCGAGACAGAATTTTGAAGTGCCCATACAGGCTACTATAGGCAAGAGGATAATAGCTAAAGAGAGGGTTGCCCCATACCGCAAGGATGTAACGGCCAAACTATACGGGGGAGATATCACGAGAAAAAGAAAACTGCTCGAAAAACAGAAGAAGGGTAAGAAGAAGATGAAAAAGATCGGAAGAGTTGATATACCAGATGAGGCCTTCATGAGTTTTTACGAGATAGGTAAAAGTGAAAAGTAGTCCTATCACCTGAAAGTCCTTTCGTGTATTAGCAATTAACCGGGGTATTTTTAGCCGGTCTGCCGGATCCGTATATCTCAAAAAAGATATTACTGTATTATTCTAAAAAATATCCAATTCTATTATGTGGATTATTTTAGTAAAATATATATTAAATCTTATTTAAGGCGATTTATTAGTAATACCTAAAAAGGAGAAAGAGATGAAAAGATTAACAGCAATCATTGCATTAA
>JAZFRP010000199.1:0-15383 GCA_036445715.1 Candidatus Humimicrobiaceae bacterium
GATGTTTGTCAGGCAGGCAGTACCAGCAGGTGAGCTGGAAATAGGTGATGAAATAATAATAGAGGAAGAGACTTTTACAGCTCCCGGCAGGGACTGGATAAAGACTTTTGCGATTGCTGCTGCTGCAATACTTGTAATAGGCTTTGGCTCTTATGGGATATTTAGGGTATTTAGCGGGTTCACCAGGGGAGGCGGCGAGACTGTAATGGTTGCTGATGCCGAAATGCTTACAGAAGAGAAAGCAGATGATGAGACTTTAGCGTCTGCTGCAGAAGAAGAGGTGACAGAGGAGTCTGCTGCAGAAGAGGCTGAAGTGGCTGCAGTAGAAGAAAGTGAAGACTTTGCGGCCCCAGTGGACCAGGTAGAAGGTGTTCCCGTTGGCCCGGGGGAAGTAGATGTGGAGTTTGACCTCCATATCTCAAGTATAGGAGAACCTATTGAGGTAATAGCCGGAAATCTCCTCTTTTTATACTTTGCCGCTGAAGGTGATGAGGACATGGAGCTCCTGATGATATTGGAGATGCTTGATCCGGACCTTAAATTTACAGGAAAAATAGAAGCATCTGTTTTATTTGATGATGGGGAAACCGCCGGCAGAGCAGTATTCGATTTTATTAATTTTTCGCGTAGTCAGAAATCACAGAATTTCATTAGATTTTTACCTGATGCATATATACTTCAAATAAAGATTGCCGGAGTATTTGAATAATATCCTTAAACCATATCTTTGGATGACCCCATTTTAATCTTTTTTTATTCGTATATATATTATGGAAATGCAGTGATAATATTTAAAACCGGGCAGGGAGATAAAGATGAAAAAAATAGAAATAGTCATAATCATAATAATGATCACAACACTTCTTCTGGCGAGTATTCCCATTATTTCCTCATGCGCAAAAGATAATGGTGGTATAAGTATAGTTCCGGTAGTATCCGGCGAGAAGTCAGATGAACTTGCAAATAAGGTTGACCGGGGCCTGGTAGGTTCCAATACTGATTTTGCCTTTAATATTTTTAGCAGGCTCATAATAGAAGACAGCGGACAGAATGTCTTCATATCGCCACTTTCAATACTCCTTGCTATTGCTATGACATATAATGGCGCAATCGGTGATACGAACCTCGCAATAGCTGAAGCAATGGAATTTAGCGGTATGGATATGGAAGAGCTCAACCAGGGTTTTAGCGACCTCATGGTAAGTATTCTAAATGGTGATCCTGATGTAGAGATAAATATTGCAAATTCAATATGGCCTAAGTCTGGATCTGATCCGCAAGAGGACTTTATAGATATAAATAAAAAGTATTACAGCTCAGAAGTAAAGGAACTCGATTTCTCAGATCCCGGTGCAGTTGACACCATAAATGGCTGGATAGAGGACGCAACTGAGGAAAAAATTAAGAAAATGCTTAAAGAAATACCCCCGGATGCCGTGATGTACCTTATAAATGCAATTTACTTCAAGGGTGACTGGACATATCCTTTTGAAGAAGGATCTACATTTGATGAGGACTTTAATCTTGAGGATGGAAGTAAAAAGCCGGTACCGATGATGCACATAACAGAGCATTTTGAATATATGGCCGGAGATGGATTCGGGGCAGTCAGGCTTCCGTATGGAGAAGAAGAGAAGTTTTCAATGTACATAGTGCTCCCAGATGAAGGTGTGGAAATTGACGGGATACTGGAAGGTTTTGACGGTGATAACTGGAGTGACCTTGGCAGCGGGATGTCTGATATGGAAGTCAGGCTTGCCATGCCAAAGTATAAGATGGAATATGGTGTGAAGCTGTTAAATGATGTACTTACAGATCTCGGCATGGGGATTGCCTTTGGTCCTGAGGCTGATTTCTCGGGAATAAATCCTGATATATTTATTTCAAGAGTGATGCATAAGGCAGTTATCGAAGTAAATGAGAAGGGCAGTGAAGCAGCTGCCGCAACTGTTGTGGAGATGGTCGAATCAGCCATGCCGGCAGGAGAGATCATAGAGTTTATAGTCGACCGTCCATTCTTCTTTGTCATAGCTGATGACAGGAGCGGGGCCATCTTGTTTATGGGCAAAGTCGTGGAGCCATGAGAGCCAATAAATATTATTTACAGATACCGCTATTTGTACTATATGATTATCTGGTCTATAATGAACTCGCTATTAATTAAGGCAGTAGGGATTTTTAGTTAAAGATTTTAGGTTACATAGGATTTATTTTTTTGGTTTTACTCCATTCTAAATTCATTAATCAATTATTTAATAAGATATCCCTGTGCCCGTATTAGATAGGAACATTTTTTATACTGAAAGGCGAAAGTAATGAACAAGAGACTGTATGTAGGAAACCTTAACTATGATGTTACTGAAAAAGAGCTCCAGGAACTTTTTGGAGAATTCGGTGAAGTGGCTTTTGCTAAGGTGATAAACAGGACTGACGGAAGATCCAAAGGTTTTGGTTTTGTAGAGATGGCTGAAGAGGATCATGCAAAGGCAGCTATGGAAAAACTTAACCAGTCTACCTTTATGGAAAGGACAATTGTAGTCAATGAAGCCAAGGAGCAGGAAGCCAGGCCTCAAAGAACCGGTGACGGAAGAGGCGGATATGGCGGCCGTGGTGGCGGAAGAGGCGGATATGGCGGCCGTGGCGGCGGCGACGACCTGAATTCTAAATTGAGACAGCTCAGAAGAAAATTTAAGTAATTCTTGAAAACGGCTTGAATTTTTACCTGAATTAACCTAAAGTTTGGTTAGTAAAATTTAATATTAAACCTTTAAAATAGTCCGGAGAGGCTAAAAAGGCATGAGAGATAAATTATTAATACAACTTAATAATATAGATGAGGAAACCTTCTTACATTTTTTGTAAGAAGGTTTTTTTATATGGCAGGTGATGACTATGATAGAAAAAGCAATAATACTTAATCCGGCTGATGTAGACAGGGTTATAAAGAGGATATCCCATGAGATCCTTGAGAGGAACAGGGGAAGCGGTGACCTGGCGATCATCGGTCTCCGGAAGAGGGGTGTACCTCTCGCAAGGAGGATAGGTTTAAATATTGAGGAATTTGAGGAGAGCAAGGTACCGTTCGGGATGCTTGATATCTCATTTTACAGGGATGATTTCGGCCAGAAGATAAAAAGCGAGATAGGAAAGACCGAGATTGACTTCGATGTGACTGACAAGAATGTAATACTTGTCGATGATGTCCTTTTTACAGGAAGGACGATAAGGGCGGCCCTTGATGCAATAATAGACCTCGGGAGGCCGAAGTCCATACAGCTTGTGGTCCTTATTGACAGGGGACACAGGGAACTTCCCATAAGGGCCGATTATGTCGGGAAGAATTTGCCGACATCCCGCAGTGAGATGGTAGAGGTAAAGCTGGAAGAGACCGATGGCGAAGATAGTGTAATACTTGTGGAAAAGGATGAAGATGTTAAATAAGACGAGTATATTAAGAGTCGACGATCTTTCAGTCGAGGATATATTAAAAGTGATGGAGACTGCTGATTCTTTTACAGATATTTCAAAAAGGGAAATAAAGAAAGTGCCTACACTCAGGGGAAAGACAGTAGTCAATCTTTTCTTTGAGCCGAGTACAAGGACAAAGACTTCTTTTGAGGTGGCTGCAAAAAGACTGTCAGCAGATATAATAAACTTTTCCGCATCTTCTTCAAGCCTTAAGAAAGGCGAATCCATAATGGATACCCTGAGGACCATACTGGCGATGCAGGTCGACCTTATAGTCATCCGCCACAGTGACAGCGGAACAGTCAAAATGGTCGATGATTTTGTGGAGGTACCCGTAATAAATGCAGGAGACGGAAAACATCAGCATCCCACCCAGGCGCTGCTTGACCTTTACACAATAAGGAGCAGATTTGAAAAGTTTGAAGGCCTTAAGGTAGCTATTGCAGGGGATTTTTTAAACAGCAGGGTAGCAAGGTCAGATATTGCGATTTTTGAGAAGATGGGCATGGATGTGAGTCTGGTTGCACCTTCGATGCTTCTTCCTGAGGATTATTCAGGATTTAAGGTCTATCACACCATAGACGATATTATAGAAGAAGTGGATGTCCTGTATCTGCTCAGGATGCAGTTTGAGAGACAGGACAGGAAGTTCTATCCATCCGTCCAGGAGTACAACAGGTTTTTAAGCCTGGATATGGACAGGCTGGGGAAAATGAAGACGGGGGCAGTTGTCATGCATCCCGGTCCTGTAAACAGGGGGATAGAAATAAGCGATGAAGTAATGGGTGAGAGGAAGAGCCCTTCAGACAGGATTCTTATCGAGGAGCAGGTCACAAGCGGTGTAGCCGTCAGGATGGCATTACTTTATCTGGTATTGGGTTAGAGGACATATAAATATATACAAAGATAGGCATAAATATGAGTGAAATTAAGAGAAATAAAATACTAATAAAAAATGGCCTAATAATAGACACAATTAAGAACAAGGAATATATAGCTGATCTGTACATTGAAGATGGCAGAATAGCTGACATAAAAGATAATATTAAAGTTGATGCAAAAGACGTATTTGAAATAGATGCTAAAGACCATAGTATACTTCCAGGCCTTATAGATATGCATGTGCATTTGAGGGATCCCGGTTTTGAGGAGAAAGAGACCATCGAGACAGGGGCGCGGGCCGCACTGGCAGGAGGCATAACATCTATTGCATGTATGCCGAATACTGAGCCGGTGATAGACAGTCCTTCTCTTGTAAGCTATATTACCGGAAAAGCTTCGGGTACCGGATGCAATGTCTATCCTGTAGCAGCGATGACAAAGGGACTTGAAGGCAGGGAGATGACAGAGATGGGTCTTCTGGCAGAGGCGGGTGCGGCAGGTTTTTCAGATGATGGGCGCGCTGTAACCGATGCAAGGCTAATGTATGAGATCATGAGGTATTCAATGCAATTTGAAAAACCGCTTATACTCCACGAGGAAGTCTACAGTTTCTCAAAATACGGAATAGTACATGAAGGGGAGTATTCAACAAAACTCGGCCTTGAAGGCATATCGAGGCTTTCGGACGACTTGATGATAGGAAGGGACATAGTGCTTGCCAAAAAGACCGGGGCCAGGATACATATTACTCATATAAGTACGGCAGGAGCCGTTGATATGATAAGGACCGCAAAAGCCGAAGGTTTGGATATAAGCTGCGATGTCACGGCACATCACCTTTTCTTTAATGACAGCTGCCTGGAAAGTTTTAATACGAGCTTAAAGGTCAAGCCTCCTATAAGGAGCGCTGCGGACCAGGAAGCTTTAATAGAAGGTGTGGCTGACGGGACGATAGATGCAATAGTATCCGATCACGCCCCTCATCTTGATACCGAAAAGAATACGACATTTAAAATGGCCCAATTCGGCACTACCGGGCTGGAGACACTTTTTGCTGCAAGCTATACAAAGCTCTGCAGGGAAAAGGATATCCCGCTTTTAAAGCTTGGCGGACTTCTGGGAAAAGGACCGGCAGGGATACTTGATATTGATGCCGGCAGTCTAAAGGCGGGCGGTACCGCAGATATTACGGTGATAGATACAGGCAAAGAGTTTACCGTAAATACAGGAGATTTCAGGTCAAAAAGCAGTAACTCTGCATTTATAGGCCAAAAATTATTTGGACAGATCATATACACCATAAGTAATGGAAAAATAGAATACGAAAGCGGGTAGGATATTGAAAGCAATATTGATGCTGGAGGACGGGAAAGTATTTGAAGGAAAGAGTTTTGGTTGTGATGGAGAAGTCACGGGAGAAGTAGTTTTCAATACTTCCATGACCGGCTACCAGGAGATCCTTACTGATCCTTCCTATTGCGAGCAGATAGTCACTATGACATATCCCCAGATAGGAAATTATGGGGTTAATACTGAGGATATAGAATCTTCCAAAGTACAGGTAAAGGGCTTTATAGTACGTGAATACCTTTATCACTATAGTAATTGGCGGGCAGGCAAGAGTCTTGATGATTATTTAAAAGAGTACGGTATTATAGGGATATCGGAGATAGACACCAGGCAGCTTACCAGGCATATAAGGGAGAGCGGAGCTATGAAGGGAATGATCTCCACAGAAACAGGCGATCACTCCGAGCTCAGGTCCAGGCTGGACAGTTTCCCGGACATGCAGGGGAGAAACCTGGTCGACTTTGTTACATGCAGCGAACCTTATAGATTCAATCCATCAAAGAAAGATTATAAATACAGGATAGCGGCATATGATTTCGGGATAAAATTAAATATCCTGAGGTGCCTGGATTCTGCAGGATTTGATATTACCGTGATGCCTGCAGATACTCCTCCGGATAAAATACTCGAGTCCGATCCTGACGGAATACTTCTGTCTAATGGCCCGGGGGACCCGGCTGCTGTCAGTTATGCGATTGAAAACATCAGGAGCATTATCGGGAAAAAACCAATATTCGGGATATGCCTCGGACACCAGCTATTATCGCTTGCACTTGGGGCAAAGACTTATAAATTAAAATTTGGCCATCACGGGGCGAATCACCCGGTTAAAAACCTTGATAACCAGGAAGTAGAAGTCACGACCCAGAATCACGGTTTTTCTGTAGATGCCGGGTCGCTTGATGATATCAATATCACTTCGCATAAGGTCACGCACCTGAATTTGAATGACCGGACCATAGAGGGGATAGAATATCCTGAAATATCTGCATTTACGGTACAGCATCATCCCGAGGCAGGTCCGGGACCTCATGACTCGAGGTATATATTTAATCGTTTTGTAAAACTGATCGATGATTTCAAGAACTAGAAACCGGTAGTGGGAATTATTTAATGATAGACATAAATTTAATAAGAGATAAACAGACAGGGTAAAAAAATCTATGCCAAAAAGAGATGACTTAAAGACAATAATGCTGATAGGCTCAGGACCAATAATAATCGGCCAGGCCTGTGAATTCGATTATTCCGGTACGCAGGCATGCAAAGTACTGAAGGAAGAGGGCTATAAGGTAGTTCTTGTAAATTCGAACCCGGCCACCATAATGACTGATCCCGAGTTTGCAGACAAGACATATATAGAGCCCCTTTCACCTGAGTTTGTTGCAAAAGTAATAGAGAAGGAACGGCCCGATGCCATCCTTCCGACACTGGGCGGCCAGACCGGGCTGAATATTGCGGTAATGCTTGCCCAGGACGGAGTGCTTGATAAATACGGGGTAGAGCTTATAGGCGCTGATGTAGATGTCATAATCAAGGCCGAAGACAGGGAAAAGTTCAAGGATGCCATGGCAAATATAGGGCTGTATGTGCCCCCGAGCGGTTATGCGAACACACTGGCTGAGGCCCTGGGGTTTGCAGATGAACTAAAGTTCCCGCTTGTTGTAAGGCCATCATTCACGCTTGGAGGACTTGGCGGCGGAGTGGCGTTTAATAAGGAAGAATTTACAGAGATAGTCACAAGGGGAATCGACCTCTCGCCGGTATCACAGGTACTTGTAGAAAAATCAGTTGCAGGATGGAAAGAATATGAACTCGAGGTGATGAGGGACAAAAAAGATAATGTTGTAATAGTATGCTCAATAGAGAACTTTGATCCCATGGGTGTCCATACCGGTGATAGCATAACTGTTGCGCCTGCGCAGACCCTGACTGATGTAGAATACCAGATAATGAGGAATGCATCCCTTGATATCATCAGGGAGATAGGTGTCGAGACCGGAGGTTCAAATATACAGTTTGCGGTCAATCCTGAGGACGGCCAGATGGCTGTTATAGAGATGAATCCAAGGGTATCCAGGAGCAGTGCCCTTGCTTCAAAGGCCACCGGTTTTCCCATAGCAAAGATAGCCACAAAGCTTGCCGTCGGGTATACCCTTGACGAGATACCAAATGATATCACCGAAAAGACCCCGGCATGTTTTGAACCCTCGATAGATTATGTCGTAGTCAAATTCCCCAGGTGGGCCTTTGAGAAATTTGCCGGTACAGACACCTCACTTACGACCAGGATGAAATCTGTCGGCGAAGCTATGGCAATCGGGAGGACATTTAAGGAAGCACTGCAGAAATCCATAAGGTCACTTGAAATAGACCGTTACGGACTCGGCTCAGATGGGGTAAATGATATAAGGGAAGAGCTTTTAAATGATAAGCTCTCTATCCCGAACCAGGACAGGGTATTCTATATAAAACATGCTTTCGAGATCGGCAGGACAGTAGAGGATATCTTTAGCTTTACGAAGATAGACCCCTGGTTCTTAAATAATATTGCACAGCTTGTCGAGTTCGAGAAAAACTTTAAAGACTGCGGGTTAAAAAATATCAGCGCTGAAATAATGCTGGAGGCCAAAAGATTCGGGTATTCTGATATGCAGATAGCCCATCTCTGCAATTGCAGGGAAGATGATATAAGGAGTTTGCGTAAGAAATTAAAAATACTGCCGACCTTTAAGACTGTTGATACATGTGCGGCAGAGTTCGAGGCTTATACGCCTTATTACTATTCTACATATGAGACAGAAGATGAGATACTCCCGACCGATAAGGAAAAGATAATAATCTTAGGAAGCGGACCTAATAGGATAGGACAGGGGATAGAGTTTGATTATTGCTGCGTCCATTCCTCTTTCGCGCTTCATGATATGGGTTATGAGACCATCATGGTGAATTGTAATCCGGAAACAGTAAGTACAGATTATGACACTTCCGACAGGCTGTACTTTGAGCCGCTTACTTTTGAAGATGTGATGAATATTGTAGAGGCTGAGAAACCCAAAGGAGTTATAATACAGTTTGGCGGGCAGACACCCTTAAAGCTTGCCTTAAGGCTCCAGAATGCTGGTGTAAATATTATCGGGACCTCCCCTGATTCGATAGACCTGGCTGAGGACCGCAAGAGATTCGGGAATATGCTGAAAAAATTGAATATCCCGCAGCCGGAAAACGGAACAGCCTTAAATGAAGTGGATGCGGTAAAAATAGCTGCAAGAATAGGATATCCGATTATCGTACGCCCGTCTTATGTCCTGGGCGGGAGAGCCATGAGCATTGTATACAATGAAGAAAACCTTGTGAGTTATGTCAAGAATGCTACGGAGGTCTCGAATGACCGGCCGATACTTATAGATAAATTCCTGGAGCGGGCAATAGAGGTAGATGTGGATGCCATTTATGATGGAGAAGAGCTCTTTATCGGGGGAATAATGGAACATATCGAAGAAGCCGGTATTCATTCAGGCGACAGTGCCTGTGTAATACCGCCCTATACACTGGGACCGGAAATAATTGAGAAAATAAGGGAGTATACTTTTAAAATGGCCCATGAGCTTAAAGTAATAGGACTCATGAACATTCAATATGCTGTCAAGGATTCAATGGTTTATGTGCTGGAAGCAAATCCGAGGGCTTCGAGAACAGTTCCTTTTGTCAGCAAATCCACAGGGGTACCCATGGCAAAGATAGCATCCAGGGTCATTGCGGGGATGAAGCTTGTGGACCAGGATTTTGAGCGGGTCGATCCTACAAAACTTGATTATTTCAGCATAAAGGAAGCTGTCCTTCCATTTAATAGATTTCCCGGAGCGGATACACTACTGGGACCTGAGATGAAATCTACCGGAGAGGTGATGGGTATAGATCCTGAATTCGGGATAGCCTTTGCCAAGTCACAATTATCCGTAAACCAGGTATTCCCGACATCAGGTTCGGTATTTATATCTGTAAGCGACAAAGATAAGGACCTGATAGTGGATATTGCCTCAAAACTTATTGCGATGGATTTTAAGATAATCTCTACAAAGGGAACCGGTGATATGCTTTCAGAAAGTGGTATTAAGACTCATAAGGTCTTAAAGATCAGGGAGGGCCGCCCGAATGTGATAGATATGATAAAGAATGGTGAGATAGACCTTATTATCAATACCCCTGAAGGAGGCAGTGCGCGTAGTGACGGATACTATATGAGGACAGCAGCCGTACTGCATAATGTGCCGTCAATAACTACATTATCTGCAGCATCAGCGCTCCTGCAGGGGATATCTGAGATGAAAAACACTAGCAATATAAATGTAAAAGCCATACAGGATTATTGATGAAAATATTAAAAGGCGAAATACTCTCAAATGAGTCATATGGTCCCGATATATATAAGATGGAGGTGTTTTCACCCTATATTGTAAAAAATACCGGTGCCGGACAATTTGTAAATATAAAGTGCACGCCTGAAGGAGTGAGGGATCCCCTGCTGAGAAGGCCGTTTTCAATCTTTGATATTGAGGAAAGATTCAATGTCTTTTCCATCCTCTACTTTGTAAAAGGAAGAGGGACACAGTATATGTCTAAACTCAATAAAGGGGATATGCTTGATTTTTCCGGACCCCTTGGAAAACCTGTGGACCTTGCTGTCAGCGGGAACAATCTGCTCCTTATAGGGGGAGGTATGGGAGTGGTACCATTAAACCTCCTGTCAAAGCTTGGGCTGGATGCTGGAAAGAATGTCCTTATCATGGCAGGTTTCAGGGACAGCAGCCTCTTGAGATGGGAAAGGGACCTTGTAAGGATGGGCGTCAAATACAGGATATTTTCTGAAGATGGCATATGGGGCGAGCAAGGACTGGTAACTGACCATTTATTTGATGAATATAAAGTTTTTGCCGACCATGATGTATTTTGCTGCGGCCCCGCTCCAATGCTTGAGGTCCTGCAAAAAAGGCTGACAGGTGAAAATATTGATGCCACTGTATTTCTTGAGGAAAAGATGGCATGCGGTATGGGGGCATGCCATGGATGCGTAATAAAGGTAAAAACAGCCAGTGGTGATTTTGATTATAAGAGGATATGTAAAAATGGTCCCGCATTCAAATTGTCGGAGGTGATATTTGATGATAGATAATATGGATAGAAATGCCTATAGCACCCCCGACCTTTCAGTAGAGATAGGAAGGATAAAACTTCCAAATCCGGTAATTACATGCTCGGGGACATTTTCACACGGAGAGGAACATCAGCCTTTTTTTGATATATCGGTCCTTGGCGCTATTACTACAAAGAGCTATTCACTTAAACCAAAGAGAGGTAATCCTGCTCCGAGGATATGCGAGACCCCGTCAGGAGTGCTTAATTCCATAGGACTTCAAAATGATGGAATCGACAAATTCCTCAAATCACACCTTGCCTGGATGCAGGAAAGGGACATAAGGATAATATTAAGTATTTTTGGACAGGATCTTGAAGAGTTTAAGAAGGTGGCGCTCAAAGTCCTTGATATAAAGTCGGAGATACTGGCACTTGAGTTAAACCTTTCATGTCCAAATATAGAGCAGGGCGGAAAGGCATTCTGCTCAATGCCCGAAGAAGTTGAAAAAGTAGTGGACGGAGTAGTTTCCCTCCTGGATATTCCGGTCATTGCAAAACTCTCCCCCAATCATGATAATATTGTCCAGGCTGTACAGTCTGCGAAAAGGGGCGGGGCAGAAGCGGTATCCCTTGTAAATACAGTCGTAGGCATGGCAGTAGATATAGAGACAGCCAGGCCAATGCTTGGAAATATAACCGGAGGTCTTTCCGGACCGGCCATAAAACCCATCGCTCTTGCAAAGGTATATGCGCTTTCCCGTGAAAACGTATTACCGATAATCGGGATGGGAGGGGTTTTTAACCACATTGATGTACTGGAATTTATGATGGTGGGAGCATCTGCAGTGGGTATCGGCACCGTAAACCTTATAGACCACGATGCCGGGATAAAGATAATCTCCGGACTTAAAAATTATCTTAAAGAGAAAAATATTGATAGTATAAAAAGTTTTACAGGAAGGTTAAAGATTTGAAGACAAGGATCCTAAAACCGGAAGACAGGCTGATCGTCGTGATCGACGTCAATAAGAAAAACATGCTGACCAGGCTCCTTTCTGCGGTAGGCGGAAAGGTCACTACAGTAAAGCTGGGGCTGGAGATGATCTATAGTGTGGGGACAGGCATTGTAGATACAGCGAAAAGTTTCGGGTATAAGGTAATGCTGGATGCAAAGCTGGCAGATATTCCAAATACGATAAAAGGAGCTGCGGGAGCAATAGCGGGACTGGGTCCATCTATTGTCACGGCACATACGCTCGGAGGCAAAAAGATGCTCGAGGCGGCCGTCAGCGCCCTGGAGGAGAGTTCAAAAAAAGATAATAATATAAGGCCGCTCCTCTTTGGGGTCACAATACTGACAAGTCTTGATGATTCCGACCTTAGCGCTATGGGCTTCAGCGAAGGATACCTTCCCACTGTTAAAAAACTGGTAGGGATGGCCCTGGATGCAGGCATAGACGGGATAGTCTGTTCCCCGCAGGAAGTCGAACCATTAAGGGAGCAGTTCGGTGATGATTTCTATATAGCTACTCCCGGGATAAGACTGGCAGAAGACAGCAGCGGCGACCAAAAAAGGGTCAATACGCCTGAAGAGGCCATATCTTCAGGAGCAGATATGATTATTGTTGGAAGATCTATAACCACGAAGGAAGATATTGGAGAGACAATAGATACATATCTTAAAAAAATAAAGTGCGTGCTTTGAAGCTTTACCGGTGTAATTTAGATGAAAGAGAAATTTGATGTTAAAAATAATCGAACAGGCAGAAGGAATCGATGTCTTTAATATATTCAAGGAATCCGGAGCAATATTTGAGGGCCACTTCAAATTGACGTCCGGCCTGCATAGCGGCGTATACATGCAATGTGCCAGGCTTCTCCAGTATCCCGACAAGGCAGACAGGATCGCAAAAGCTGCTGCGGGGATACTCTCAAAAGATATTGATATTGAAAAGGTAAATACAGTGATATCTCCTGCTGTAGGGGGCATACTCTGGGGATATATGCTTGCATTCAGGCTGGGGAAGAAAATGATCTTTACCGAGAGGGCAGATGGAGGAATGCAGCTCCGCAGGGGTTTTGGCCTGGAGGAGGGCGAGAAAGTCATAATAGCCGAGGATGTGATAACGACCGGGGGTTCCGTAAAGGAAGTCATAAAGATATGTGAAGACAGCGGTGCGGAAGTGGCCGGGATCATAAGTATCGTAGACAGGAATTCAGGTGTTGATTTCGGATATCCTTATTATAATATGCTGAAGATCAATATCGAGATATATGAGCCGGGGCAATGCCCGATGTGCGGCGAGGGACGCGAAATAGTGTACCCGGGCAGCAGGAAATAACCGAACTTTCCAAAAAATTATCCAGAATAATATCTTTTCATGTCTTTTAGGAATAATTTCATTGAAAAAGAATTTATATGTTTGTATACTCTAAGTTATCTTGTCCAGTGATAATCATAAGGAGCTTGAATGACTTTAACCAACTTAAGTGATGAGGCCAGAAAGAAGGGTCTTGAAAAAGCACGGTTGGTAAGGAAGAAGCGGTCCGAGATCAAAGAGCAGCTGAAAAAGGGAAAGACCAGTATGAATAAACTCTTTAAGGACAAGGAGTTATTTGAAAACTATATAGCAGGAATGAAGGTCTTGAATATTATAAGTTCACTCCCCGGCAATGGCAGGATGCATGCTGCCAAGGTCCTGGAAGAATTGAAGATAAGTCCCCACAAGAAAATAGGGGGCCTGGGTAAAAACCAGAAAGAAAATTTCTATAAGCATTTCAATATCACCTAAACCTTAAAGTTTTATATAGATGACGACAAAAGCCAGCTTATTTGTAATATCCGGACCATCCGGATCAGGCAAAAGCAGCCTGATAGCAGAAGTCTTAAAAGACCTTAATAGCTTTGAAAAATCCATTTCTGCTACTACAAGGTCCATGAGAAAGGGAGAAGAGGATGGTATTCAGTACCATTTTATCTCAAAAGAGGACTTTGAGAAGCAGATAGAGGACGGCAGTTATCTCGAATGGGCCGAGTATTCCGGTTATTACTACGGGACCCCTAAAAAATTTGTAGATGACAGGATTGAAGCAGGCATCAATGTCATACTGGAAATAGAGGTCCAGGGCGCCATGCAGGTGAAGGAATCAAGCACCCCTGCCTATTATATATTTATTGTTACCACTACTACCGGGGAACTGAGAAGAAGACTCATTAAGAGGGGAACAGACAATAATGAGGAGATCGAAAAAAGGATGGTAATAGCAGAGGAAGAACTTGAGTATAAAAAACATTATGATTGCATAATTGTAAATAATAACTATAATGAAGCTTTGCAAAATCTAAAAGACGTGCTTAATGGTACGGTTGGGAGAAAGTAAAAAATGAAAGTACAATTTGTTGATGAATTTAAGGAAAATGTAGACAGTAAATATAAGATAAGCCTGGCTGTTTCCAAGAGAGCCAGGGAGCTTGGTGAATATCTTTCAGCTGAGAGAAATATGGAAAGGGTAAGTATAATAAAGCCGCTTGTAGATATTGATTCTTATGACCCTCTGGAGATAGCATTCCAGGAGCTGAAAGAAAAGAAGATAGCATTTGAAATCAAAAAAGAGGAAGAAAAATAATCTTGGATCATGACAGTTCAATTTTTTTTAAAAAAAAGATTGTACTGGGAGTAACCGCTTCGATCGCTGCTTATAAGGCAGCTTATATATGCAGCCGATTGGTAAAATCAGGCGCTGATATAATTCCAGTAATGACCCCCCGGGCAATTAACTTTATAAACCCCATCACATTTAGTTCACTTTCAGGCAATGAGACGATAATTGGCCAGTTCAAAAACCAGGGCCGGATTTACCATATATCACTGGCACATAGTGCGGATGCATTCCTTATTGCCCCGGCCAGTGCCGATATCATATGTAAGCTTGCGGGAGGGATATGTGATGATTTCCTGACAACATCTGCTCTTGCAGCCACCTGTCCGGTACTTGTGGCGCCTGCTATGAATGAGAGCATGTATCTTGACCCTAATGTAGTCAGCAGCATTGAAAAACTGGAAAATTCCGGGAAATACCAGATAGTTGGCCCCGGGGCCGGAGAGCTCGCCTGTGGGGAAACGGGGACAGGCAGGATGGAAGATGAAGAGACAATAATCAAGAGACTTTCTGAACTGCTAAAAAAAAGCAGTGAGCTGAAGGGAAAAAAGATAATAATAAGTGCAGGCGGCACAAGAGAATATATAGATGCTGTGAGGTATATATCGAATGCTTCCAGCGGCAAGATGGGCCATGCTCTTGCAGGGGAGGCTTATTCCAGGGGAGGCTTATTCCAGGGGAGCGTCAAAAGTCATCCTGGTAAGTGCAGCCAGGTCCTTGCCTGCTCCTTATGGTGTGGATATCCGCTATGTGGAAAATACAGCAGATATGAAAAAAGAAATACTAAAGGAATTTGAGAGTTCAGATATAATAATAATGGCTGCAGCGGTAAGTGATATTGTAGCTGAGAAGAGCTTTACAGGAAAGATCCCAAAGAAAGAAGGACT
>JAZFRP010000200.1:0-3176 GCA_036445715.1 Candidatus Humimicrobiaceae bacterium
TGGAATAGAGAGGGAATAACTTTTTTTTACAGGCTCTTTTGGCTTTTTTATTTTCCCATTTTGCAACCAACTCCTGGATATGTGCACTGTCCCTCAGCATTATCGTGATCAGGCTGCAGGTAGCCCCCGTTGCATATATTTTTCCCTTAAAACCTTCTTTTACCAGCAGGGGCAGTCTACCGCTGTGGTCTATGTGTGCATGAGTCAGTACAATGTTTCCAAAACTGCCTGCTTTAAATACCAGCTTCTGGTCATCCTTTTTATCCTGTCCCTGCTGCAGGCCGCAATCTACTAATAGTTTCCTTCCATTTGCTTCCAGGGAGTAACAGCTTCCGGTCACTTCTTTAGAAGCACCATAAAATGATAGATACATAGTTTTGATTCTTTCTTCTTAGTTTAATAATTCTTTAAAGTCACAAGCAGTAACTTATCGGCTTTCATTTACAAACTCAAGCTAAATATAATAATAATTTATCAATTATTAAATATTTAATACTTCCATTCCATTCTATTCAGCCGGTAAGCACTCAGATTTATCAGCCCATTATATAAAATTATGTTTACAATGAACTCTAATGCTATTATTAATGGAAATGAAATAAAATTGGACCATGAATAATATCCTCCAAGAAATAATACACCAGAGACAATACCTCCAAAGACCAATAAATAAACAGTAAAGAAGATAAGAGCTAATAGGACTCCCAGAAATGTTATATTGCTTTTAGATGAATGGGCAGGTTTGAACTCAGGAAAAAATGTTCCGATTGAAGTACCTATTATAGAATCACCCCAGCTAAATAATATTAACATGGATAATCCCAGGGTCAGGTAAGACGGGTCCGGTCTTAATACAATAAATAATACTATACTTCCCAGAAGCCCACACCCTGAAGTGATTATAGAACTAAAGATCACTTTGATCTGCAGCAGCTTCTTATTTGAGACCGGGGATACCTTCAATATCCAAAAGTTTAATCCCTCTCCGCCAATATTACTTCCCGAAACCCTCAAATTTATTACACCTATGATAATCAGCGGGAAAAATAGAAATATAATTGTATCCATTCCTATAATAAAATTAATCTCTGCATTGCCAATTCTGTCTGTCAGGATAAATAAAAATAGAAAAATATATATTATTAATGGTATAAAGATCTGCATAAGTCTTGCAGGTGTTCTAAATAGTATTTTAAAATCCTTGATCATCAGGTAATTTACCCTGGTAAGGACCCGGGCGGCAAATCCCTTATCACCTGCTGCAGCTTTTTCTCCCAATACTCCCTTTCTTCTTTTTCTATCTGATATTACCTGGGAAGAGGAAGACCAGCCGGAATAGTATAGTTTTTGAGAAAGTAAAATGCAGAGAAAAACTAAAAATACTGAAATAGAAATTATTAAAACAAAATTCAAGCCAAAATTGCTGTAATCGCCATTATGAAAACTTGAAAGAGTATTAGATCCCAGGGTAGACGGCAGTATCTTTAAAAATGGTTTATCAAAAGTAGCCAGGATATATTCTTTTATGCTCTCGATCCCCATGGATTGAAGTTCCGGGGTCTTACTTTCAATAAACCTGGGTATGATCTGGAAAAGGATAAAGAAAACAATGGCAAACAGGCCCCCGATCACTCCAAACATTTCTTTGGCCCTGCCGGGATTAATATATCTTGCTGCCAGCATACCAATAAAAACCCCGATGCTTGTGGGGATGGACAGGGCAGATAAAAAGACTATTATCATTATTGGATAATATGCCAGGGGTATTTTGGAGCTTGCCCCGAATGCGATCAAAAATGGAAATATCAGTATAATAAATAAATAAGAATTTGTAATCAGTATCTCTATGATCTTATACGTGAATACAGTCCTGTAACTTATGGGAAAGCTAAGTAATAGCTCCAGGTCTTTCGACATATACAGGATATAAAAGCTGGTGGCGATACCGGTTAAGATTATGATTATAAAGATTATGGCAAAAATATAATCCAGGGATATATTAAGGATCAGGTCGGCTAATTCCAGGTCAAGTCTATCATAGATAAAAGATATAAGTCTTAACGAATAAAAAAGAATAAGGGAAAAAACTATTGCACCTATTGCTGTGCCGATTATCCGGCCAGCCCTACTTTTTGGCTCATCCCTTGTAAAGCCAAGAAATAGAATATTTAACCTGTTTTTAAGTAAAAGTCTAAGCATAGTAAAACAACTAGGATAAAGATCTTATAATATCTATATCTTCATCTCCACCGGTCAGCTGCAGGAATATTTCTTCCAGATTTCCCTTATCATCTTTAGATAGCTTTCTGAGTTCCTCCATATTTCCTTCTGCTAACATTTTCCCATCCTGGATAATACCTATCCTGTCGCACATACTCTCTGCAATTTCCAGGATGTGGGTAGACATAAAGATACAGTCTCCTGATCTTGCCCTGAATTTTAATATATCTTTTATGATCCTGGCACTTTTTGGGTCGAGCCCGACAGTCGGCTCATCAAAAAAAAGTACTTTTGGAGAATGAATAAGCGCTCCTGCTATGGCGATCTTCTGCTTCATGCCGTGTGAGTACCCCTGGATCAGCTCTTCTCCCCTGTTTGACAGGTCAAAAAGCTTAAGCAGCTCCCCAATTTTTTTCTCAATGCTATCTTTATCGATCCCGAATAAATTTCCCATAAATCTCAAGAACTCTACACCGGTTAATTTTTCATAAACCCGTGGTTCATCAGGAACGAGCCCGATAACTGCCTTTGCTTCTATTGGATTTTCCTGAATATCCTTACCCATGATCTTTGCTGTTCCTGAGGTTGGTTTAAGAAGGCCGGTCAATAGTTTTATAGTTGTTGTTTTTCCGGCTCCATTTGGACCCAAAAAACCAAATATCTCTCCTTTATTAATAGAGAGGTCTACATTATCTACAGCAGTTAAACTTCCGAATTTTTTAGACAGATTTAAAGTTTCTATTGCGACTGAATTATTTATCATAATTAAATTCCTTATAATATGATATTGAAAAGTCTTTTTTGCAAAAATCAGTATAACATATACAAGGATTTTTCTTTAACTTTACCCGGGTTTATTTTATCCCAGATTAAACTCACTGATAAGTGTTCTTAAGTTGTTTTCTCCTGGTAATGCAGTTTTATTTGTGTAAGGTTTTATAAAGTAAAAAACGACC
>JAZFRP010000201.1:0-3929 GCA_036445715.1 Candidatus Humimicrobiaceae bacterium
GAGGGAGTAAGGGATGTAGAAAGCCCTATAGCACCCTGCGATGAGGTAGTATTCACGAGAATCCTGAATACAGGTTTCTCATGTGCAAAAGATGTTATTATTTCCGGATCCCTGGAATGTATGACCAGGGTATGTCCCAAACCACCGAAATTTAATATTTCCACACATATATTGCACCCATCCAACCAGTCCTTACAAGTATAATAAGCCACTATGGGTGAAAGGATCTCCCTGGAAAGGGGATGATCCGGCCCTACCCCGTCTGTAGGAGCAATGAGAAGCCTGGCTTTATCAGGTATAGCCACCCCGGCAGCATCACCAATGAATTTTGGAGATTTTCCTACCATTTCAGGATCCATACTATTTCCTTTGACCAGGACATTTCCTACTTTTTTAGCCTCCTCAGGAGAAAGGAAATATCCACCAGCTTTTTTCAGGGCCTTATTAAAAGAGTCTTCTATACCACTATGGACGATTATGGCCTGTTCAGAAGAACATATGACTCCATTATCAAAAGATTTTGAAGCAATAATATCTTTAGCCGCTTTTTCGAAGTCTGCACTCCGGTCAATATAAACAGGTACATTACCCGGGCCGACACCGATAGCTGGTTTCCCAAAAGAATGGGCCGCTTTTACCATACCCAATCCCCCCGTGGCAAGAATGATCGCAATATTATTATCAGCCATCAGTTCCTTACTCCCTTCCAGGGTGACTGTGTCCATGCAAAGGATAAGATCTTTGGGAGCACCGGCATTTTCCGCTGCTTCCTTCATTACCAGTGCTGCTTCACGGGAACATTCTACTGCCCTGGGGTGAGGCATAAATATGACTGCATTTCTGCTTTTGGCACATATTAATGATTTAAACATCACAGTTGACGTAGGATTAGTGGTAGGTGTAATAGCAGCGACAACTCCCATAGGATGGGCTATTTCTATTATTTTTCTATCATCATCCCTGGATATGACTCCGACGGTCTTTAAATCCTTAATTGAGTTAAATACATTTTTAACTGCAAAGAGGTTTTTTGCAATCTTATCATCCAGGATCCCATAGCCAGTCTCTTCTACTGCCAGTTTGGCCAATCTCTGGCTGGCTTTGATACCTGCACCAGCCATCGCCTCAACGATCTTATCTACTTTATTTTGTGGAAAAGTCGAGTATTCTTCATAGGCAGCCCTTGCTTTTCTTGAAAATTCTCTTGCCTGTTGTATAGATTTTAAGTCATTATCCATTATAACCATAAGATGAAGTTGTCTTTATTAAATCTCCTGTTATTAATGTATTTATATTTTAAATTTATAATTGTAATAAAGCAAAATATTATATTTTCACCGATAAAGTATTTTTAGCTATAAACCATTATCGATCCCGGGCCTATAAATATAATTTACCCTTATACAGTATTAGCTAAAAGGTGAATAAAACTTTCAATACCTCCTTTGATTCTGCCAGAGCAAATGCCTCTTCAGCATTCTCCAGCGGAAATGTCCTGCTTATCAGTCCCGAAATATCCAGTGTACCGGATTTCAGCAACTCTGCAGTCCGGAAATAATTTTTTACACTTGTCCCGGTATTTCCCACTACATTTATTCTTTTATAATGGATGAGGTTTGTGTCCAGGCTTACAGGCTGCTTCTCGGTCGGTATGGTACCGAAAAAATTAATATTTCCATTAACAGACACCAACTCCAGGCTTTCAGCTTGTGCCTGTGGAGAAGGGGCAGCAATTATTATATTGTCTGGTCCATTTCCCCCGGTCATCTCCATAAGCTTTTCCCTGAAATCACCATCAGTCGGGTTTAAGATGTGGTCTGCTCCATGATCTATGGCTTGTTTTGCTCTTTCTTTTGCGATCTCACTTATAATGACCACACTGGCTCCAAAGACTTTTGCCATCATTGTATGCATTATGCCTATTGGTCCTGCCCCAACTATCATTACTTTATTGGATGGTCTTATATTGCATGCTTCTGCTCCGGTAAATACTGTTGCTAAAGGTTCAAGTAATGCTGCAGACTCAAATGAAATAGAAGAAGGGATGATCATCACATTTCCATTCTCTATATGCTCCCTGGGGATGATCATATATTCTGCAAAAGCCCCATCAATCCCCATACCCAATATCCTGCAGCTTTCACACATATTGGCATCACCGGAAAGACAAACCGAGCATTTTCCACAACCGATAACCGGAGCAATTGCTACCCTCATCCCTGGCTTTAGGTCCATTACCTTGCACCCGACTTCGACGACCTCTCCTGCAAGCTCGTGGCCGAGTATCCGGTCAGTTCTGTCAGGAATATCCCTGTGACCGGATTTTTTGATCCTCAGGTCCGTTCCACAGATCGCTGCTGCCTTTACCTTCAGCAATGCCTGGTCATCCCCCGGCCCGGGAGTTTTTATCTCTTCCAGGCTGATATCATTTTTTCCGTGATAAATTAAAGCTTTCAATCTGCTCTCCAGTATTTTTAGATTATTTTTTCAAGGAATTCCCTGGTCTCATCCTGTGTATAGGAACCGGGATCATTCTCCAGGTCATCGTCGTCTTTACAGCTTTTTAAAATATCAACGATATTTTCGTTCTTAATACCAATCTGGGACAATTTCCTTGGAAATCCAAGATCATCAGCAAACTGGTGCAGCTTGTCAACGATGATCCTGGAATTTTCCCCATCATCCATTGAAGAGCTTAATCCCAGAAACCTTGCAGCAAATCCCAACTTGTCTTTTATTTCATCCATTGCCTTTTCAATAGCATAAGGAAGTATTATCCCAATTCCCTGTCCGTGTGTAATATTATACATGCCTCCCATTGCCATCGACAGGCCATGAGGTGCTCCCACCCCTCCATGATTGATAGCTATTCCACCCATGGCAGCTGCCAGCATCAGTGCACTCCTTGACTGTTTGTCTTTTCCATCCTTTACAGCCCGGGGAAGGTTTTCAAATACCAACCTGATGGAATTAAGCGATATTAAGTTGCTCATAGCATTTATGTCTCCGCAAGAAACAAAAGCTTCTAATGAATGGCCCAATGCATCCATAGCTGTATCTTTAGTTACCTGTTCCGGAAGGTTTATTGTCAGTTCAGGATCCAGGATACTTATCCTGGGATAAGTTTGTTCTGTAGCAAACCCTTTTTTTGAATTCATATCCTTATTAGTTATTACAAAATAACGGTCACCGTCTGTTCCTGAACCGGAAGTTGTTGGTATCGCTATGATCGGCAGGGTTTTTGAAGTATCGCGTTCCTGTCGGTAGTCCCATATGGCCCCTCCATTTCCGGCAACCACAGCAATAGCTTTGGCTGCATCCATCGGGCTCCCTCCACCCAGGCCTATTACTGCATCACAACCTTCCTTCAAGGATAAAGCTGCCCCGGCTGCCACCATGTCTGAAGTAGGATTAGGATCTATCTGGTCAAATAATATGACTTCATTCCCCTTTTCTCTCAGCATCTTGATCGCCTTATCAGTAAAACCCATTTTTTTCATAGCACTTTTTCCAGTGACCAGCAGAAACTTTTTCCCTATTCCATCAGATAGTTTCCCCAGATCTGCAAACCTGCCATATCCGCTATAGAACTTTATTGGAACATAAAATTTGTAATTATCATCAAATCTCATTCTAGCCTCCGACTTTCATTATTTCTTTTTCCCGCAAATAAAAGTAATCAGCTGTTTCTTTTACAAGCATATCCAGTATTTCCGGGTCACTGATACCGTTCATCGCCTGATAGGGATCAGCCCCGGGACCCAGCGGTTCTGCAGAGCAAAAAACGTCTCTGTCATTATATCCGATCAAGTAAAGGGCCATCATAAAAGTATCCAGGTCGAACATGGCAGAACCCAGTGCTTTGCGGTCAGTATCAGCAAGGTGGATATTTACAATATAATCTTTATAATCCAGCAGGGCCTGACCGA
>JAZFRP010000202.1:0-3503 GCA_036445715.1 Candidatus Humimicrobiaceae bacterium
GTAAAGGAAAAATTTTATCAAAATAAAAAGCTTTAATCCAGTATGGGTTTAGTGTTTTGGAGGGTCCAAAGAGGTAATGGTTTGTGAAGGAGGGTTTATTCACAAGAACCAAAATTTTGTTCCAAACCCATACTGGAAGATCAATTTATATTTCTTCTACATCAAATGGCGCCCCTATATCTGCGCCATTAGTCTTAAGTTCCTCTACTATCTTATCAAGAAGGGGGACACCTTTTGCCCTGTTTTCTTCAGCTGCATTATACTCTTTCTCTCCTGCAATATATATTTCATCCTGTCCGGCTGCTTTCGGTGAATCCTTTAGGAGGCCTATCATATAATCTATTTGCTTTTTAAAGTCCAGGATGGGCCTGAAGGCATCTATTTTTATTGCCATAAAGAAGTGTCCTACATCTGCTTCCCTGGGTTCATGAGGAAATCCTACATCTGTAAGGGTAGCTGAGCCTGAGAGTGCCCCGCATAGTATATCCACCAGTAGGGCAAGTCCATAACCCTTATATGATCTCAGGATATCAGTTGAGCCTAAAGGTAGCAGTGCCCCTGGTCCACCGCTCTGTACCTTTTTGGGATCATCTGTGACATTTCCATTATCATCCAGTCCCCAGCCCATAGGGATCTTTTCACCCTTTTTTTCAAATACCTTGATCTTTCCTATGGGTACCACAGAAGTTGCCATATCCAGCACATATGGATACTTCTTATAAGAAGGAGCTGCTAATGCTATTGGATTCGTACCAAGTACTGCTGTAGAACCATAAGTAGGAGCTGCCAATGGCTGGGAATTTGTCATGGATATTCCAATCATATCGCTATCCAGGGCCATCATGGCATAGTAGGCCGCGATGCCGTAATGGTTGGAATTTTTTACTGTAGCTACTGCAATATTTGATTTTTTTGCCTTCTCTATGCAGGCAGTCATTGCCCTATAGCTATTTACCTGGCCCAGACCATTTCCCCCATCAAAGCTTACTGTTGTATCCGTTTCATTTATTACCTTTGTAGGAGTTACCGGGTCCATGTATCCTTTCTTTAGCCTGCTTCCATAATATGTAGAAAGCCTGATAAGGCCGTGAGATGATACACCACGGAGGTCCGCTTCTATAAGTATATCGCCTACAATGGCTGCATCACCAGCCGGTACTCCAAGTTTTTCCATGAATTTTACTGTATGGTCAATAAGGTCTTTCTTTTTAAATCTTAAGGTCTTTGCCATAGTTGCCTTTCTATTGTGTCAATATTATTAATATTAAGTTGTGTGAATAGCGGAAGTTGATTCTCTTATGATCAGTTCCGGCTTAATAACTATCTCTTTATTTTTCTTAAATACAGGTTGCTTTATCCTGTTAAGCAAGATCCTGCTGGCTTCATCTACCATTTCTTTAACAGGATAACGGATAGTTGTAAGACTGGGAATAAATACCCGACTTATATCGATATCATCGATACCCATAACCGATATATCTTCAGGGACTTTCAACCCAATATCACTAAGTCCCCTGACAGCACCAAGTGCATTAATATCATTAAATGAAAACAATGCTGTTATCATTTTATTCTTTTGAATAAGCTTTTTCGCAGCCTCAGCTCCTTTGTCATATGAAAGCCCGCCTTCTAATACATTTTCATCGTCAAAGGTGATACCTCCTTTTGCTAATGCGTCTTTAAAGCCTTTTCTCCTCTCAATACTGTGATAATGAGGTTGAAATCTATCAATATATCCAATATTTTTATGTCCCAGGCCTGTTAAATATTTTCCCGCCATATACCCGAATTGATAATTGTCAGGGAGGACATAATCTACTTCGAGATCCAGTATCTTCCTATCAAGCAGAACGACTGGCACACCAGCTGCCCTGATCCTCCCGATATGTTCCCCTTCTGTAGATGCCGGGATCATCAGGATGCCATCAACCATTTTGGAACGGAGATTTTTTAGATGCTCTATCTCCCTCTCAATAATATATGCTGAATTGCCGACTATTATATTGTAATTTTTTGAAAAGAAGATATCTTCAAAGTTTTTTGATATATCCGCATAAAGCATATTTGAGTTGTCGGGAATGATAAGCCCGATAGTTCCTGTTTTCTTCTTTCTCAAACTTCCGGCCAGTAGATTCGGCTGATAGTCGAGGTCTTCCATCGCCTGTTCAACCCTGCTTATAAGTTTATCACTGACATGTCTTGATCTGTTTATTACATGAGATACAGTGGCTACCGAAACTTTGGATTTTTTTGCTATATCCCTTATATTTACTATTTATTGCCTCCCATAAAACTTTCTTTTGCTAATATCAAATCAATATTTTAAAGCATCAAAATATTTTTGCATATCTTTCTTATGCTGTTTAATTGTCTTTCCTTGCAATCACATCTTTTACAGCTTCCATTATATTTACATAACTCATACCAAATTTATCAAGAAGCTCCCTATCGGTTCCCGATTCATTGAGTACATCCCTTATGCCTATTCTTTGCATGGGGACCGGATGATTCTCCACAAGTACCTCTGCCACGGCGCTTCCCAGGCCGCCATAAATATTATGGTTTTCAGCTGTTACTACTGCACCTGTTTCTGACGCTGCTTTAATAATCGCCTCTTCATCAATGGGCTTTATTGTTGACATATTTATTACCCTTGCACCGATGCCTTCTTCTTTTAGCTTTTCCGAGGCTGTAATGGCTTCTGAGGTCATGACTCCGGCAGCTATGATAGAAGCATCATCTCCACTTCTCACCTCAGCTGCTTTCCCTATTTTAAATACGTGTCCATCCTCAAATACATCCGGCCACTCATCTCTTGTCTCCCTCATATATACAGGGCCATTATGTTCAGCTATCGCCCTGACTGCTCCGGCGGTCTCTACTGCATCAGCGGGGTCTATCACGATTATGCCTGGTATTGCCCTCATTATGGAAATATCCTCGACCGCCATATGGCTTGCTCCTGTCCTCCCATTAAATAGGCCCGTATAGGCACCTATGATCTTTACATTGAGTCCAGGATAGGCAACTGAAATAGCTACCTGGTCCGCCGGCCTTCTTGAGACAAACACTGCAAAGGATGCAGCAAATGGTATCTTGCCGCATGCGGCAAGACCTGCTGCTACACCTATCATATTTTGTTCCGCGATCCCGCACTGGAAAAACCTTTCAGGGAACTCTTCAGCAAAATATGTTATTTTTGTCGAACTTGCAAGATCCGCATCCAGTACTACTATATCCTTGTTTTTCCGTCACACTTCTAAAAGAGTTTTTCCAAAAGCTTCTCTAACTGCAACCATTTATTTCCAACCTCCCGGTCCTTTAATTTTTTAATTCTTTTATTGCTTTTTCATATTCATCGTCTGATGGTACATTGCAATGCCATGCACATGTATCCTGCATAAAAGATACTCCCTTGCCCTTTGTGGTGTCTGCAATAATGATCGTTGGGCTGCCCTTTGTGTTCCGGGCCCGGTCAATGCTTTTAAGTATCTTTTCAAAAT
>JAZFRP010000203.1:0-4153 GCA_036445715.1 Candidatus Humimicrobiaceae bacterium
TTGAGGAAATAATATCCACGCCTCTTGAAAATAAAGCAGGAAAAGGGACTGTAAGTTTTTTTGTGATTATTATAAGTGAATTATTGTATCTGCCGCTGAAGCTAAAATCATCCAGATGCTCCCCTCTTGTTACCATTATTTTTATATATGCATCACTTTTCAGCAGCCTGTTTTTCTTAATAGTCTTTTCTACCGCTGCTATAAAATAGTCCTTATCAAAGCTGTGATTGAACCTTAATGCCCGCAGACTTGCAAAAAGCCTGTCCAGGTGGCGGGAAAACATAAAGATATTTCCCCTATAGCTTCTCAAAGTCTCAAATACTCCATCACCAAAAGCAAAACCCCTGTCTGATACCGGGATCTTTGCTCTGCCGGATGAAAACAGCCTGCCATTAATATATGTATACTCAAACATAGCCATACTCCTGGAATAATAATTTCATATTAAATAGCTTTTTCCATATTATTTTACCGGGTTTTATCAGCTAAAAGATTATCCTTTTTAAAGAAATTAAGAGTATCCTCCATGGCAATACCCTTATCCAGTGTCTCCTGATACTCCATCATGGGTTCAGAATCTGCTACGATCCCTCCTCCAACATTATAATAGAACCTGCCATCTTTTATTATAAAGGTTCTGATGACAATATTTAAGTCCATGGTGCCGTCGATTGATATATACCCTATTGAGCCTGTATATACTCCCCTGCTCGAAGGTTCAAGCTCATCTATTATTTCCATAGCTCTTATTTTTGGTGCTCCCGTGATCGATCCGCCCGGAAAAGCCGCTTTTAATATATCAGCAGCATCGATTCCTCTTTTTACTTTTCCGGTTACTGTTGAGACTGAGTGAAATACTCTTGCATATTTTTCAATGACTGCATGCTCAACTACATCTACAGAACCATAATAACAGAATTTTCCAAGATCATTACGCTCGAGATCAACGATCATATTAAGCTCTGCCCGGTCCTTTGGACTTTCTGCAAGTTCTTTTGCATATTTTGCATCTTCTTCACTGTTCTTACCTCTTGGCCTGGTCCCCTTTATAGGTCTTGTCTCTATTATGTCATCCTTCTGGTAAAGGAATCTTTCAGGAGAAGAACTGCCGATAACAAATTCAGGAAATCCCAGATATGCAGAAAAGGGCGCAGCATTTTTTCTTCTCAAAATATAATACATATCCATGGGATCAATATTTGCTTCCGAATGGAATCTTTGTGAAAAATTGACCTGGTAGATATCACCCTCATATATGTATTTTTTAGTCCTCTTTACACTCTCAATATATTCCTTTTTGTTCATATTCGACTTAAGCCTGATGGAAATACCACCACCTTTTAGATATTTATCTACTATGTCTTTACGGATATCTTTTTTCCTCTCATCAATTATATCCTGAAAGTTTTCAAAATCCTTTTTTACCCTTTCCATTATCGCCATATCATCTGTCCCCGGATCTGCCAGGTCCATTGGTTCAAATAATTCCCTGAGCCTGTCTTCCCTGTTATTGTCGGACTTTTGTGTATCCCCGGATGGGCAGATAATGAAATTTCTTATGAAATACCATTGTTTTTCCTGGTGGTTCCAGGCCAGTACTTTATTGTAATAATTCTGGTAGATAATAGGGATGTTTATATCATCAATAGTGCTTTTTGGAAGTTCCTCTAAATGATCTTTAAGATCATATGAAAAATATCCCATAAATCCCCCGATAAAGTCTGGAATATTTTTATCTTCTCTCCTGGCTAAAAGTTTAATCTCACTAATATTATCACCCTTGTTGTAGAGCACCCTGATATTATCCCTTTTCTCCTCTTTCAGATTAAAAATAAAATTATTAAGATTTTCCTTAAAGTACTTCAGGGGATGATAATAGGAAAAATTATTTATTTTTTTTGAAATATTGATAAACTCGTTTTTTAGCCCGCAGCTTTTTATCGAAAAAGAGGGTTCCCATCCAATATATGAAAACCTGGAATATTTATCAAATTGCAGGCTGCTGTCCAAAAAACATAAATAGTCGGATCCTCTTAACTGATAAGCAATGTCCTGGGGACTTAAGTTAAGGGCGACTTCTGTTATTGTAGATATTATTCTCATAGATCAATAAAATTTTCCAGAATCCTCATCCCATTGTCTGTCAGGAAAGATTCGGGATGGAACTGTATACCCTCCAGCGGATAATCTATATGTCTTATTCCCATGACTATATCATCTGTAGTATGCGCCGTTACTTTTAGAAAAGGAGGTATAGTGTCTTTTTTTAAGATAAGAGAATGATAGCGGGCAGCTGTAAAGGGGCTGTCCACTCCTTTGTAAATTGTTTTTCCATCATGATGAACTTCGGATACCTTTCCATGCACCACAGTTCCTGAATTTATAACCTCGGCTCCAAAAACTTCTCCAATGGATTGATGTCCCAGACAGACACCAAGTATAGGGATCTGCTTATAAAATCTCTTGATCAGGTCCTTTGATATCCCAGCATCATCAGGTCTCCCGGGTCCTGGAGAGATGACTATTTTTGAAGGTGCCATATCTTCTATCTCATCCAGGTCTATCTTATCATTTCTCCTGACTTTTATATTTTCCCCAAGGATGCCCAGGAACTGGACCAGATTGAAAGTAAAGGAATCATAATTATCAATCATCAATATATCAATTTTTTTAGTATTTTTCTTTTGTTTAACCGCCATTATCTCTTCCTTTCTGTCAATAAAAGGAATTATATTCAAATATAGGCAAAATCACAAAAGAAAATTCTATTTTTTCAATCATCATCTCAATCTGCAGTTCTTTCCATATTATTTTGATCTTTATGATGAAAACCTCGTAAAAACCAGACAAATTCCGCTGTGATTAACATTTATATTCATAAGTACTATAATTATGATTAATAAAATTTAGTATCTTATTCCAGAGGAGAAATATAGTGATCAATAAAGATATATTAAAAAATATAGCTATTATTACCACAATTGTATCCCTATTTTTTACTTTTAGCTTTTTAGTAGGTTTTTCCAATACCGGAACAGAAGAAATAATAAGGACAAATGACGGGATTATCCTTTTAGATGATAGTGAAGAGGATGATGCTGGAAAAGGTTTGAATATAGAGGACCTGATCAATTTAGTGCAAGAAGCTACATCAAAGCATTTTGCAATACTGCAGGAAGTTCTTGAAAATGCACCTGCTTCAGCCCGGAAAGGTATAGAACGGGCAATTGAAGTAAGCTCCCGGGGTAGCATCAGGGCTATTGAGGCTCTTAATAAGGCCAAATCTTCCAATAATAAAAATAATGGCCAGAAAAATTTCCACATCATCTCCAGCTGTAATCGCGGCGGAACAATTGACCCAAAAGGCATTCAATTCAGTCAAGGGGAAATTATTAGTTTTGAAATTACTGTTGAAGAAGGATATACCTTAACCTGGGTAAAAGTAGATAATAAAAAACTGGAGGCATTATCATCATATTCTTTCGATAATGTAGACAGTAACCACACCATACATGCCCACTTTAAAAAAATAAAAAATTCCTCAAACCAGGATACTGGTACTGATTAATCAAAGATAGAAAAATTCTACATGTATTCGCTCCTTCACCGGGAATTAAGCTAAACCCTTCACAGCGATATCATTCAGGTCCTTAAAGCTCTTGATTTTTAAAATATTAGCTGTAGAATTTTTTTATATGATAGGTGTTAAAAACCTTACAAAAGAATTTGAGACAGTAACTGCTGTTAAAAACATATCCTTTGATATAGAAGAGGGCGAGATATTTGGTTTCCTTGGCCCTAATGGAGCCGGAAAGACTACCACCATCAGGATGCTTTCTACCCTTATTTCCCCTACCTCGGGAAATATTACAATCGATGGGAAGGACTCGAAAACCAATGGGAAACATATAAGATCCATCATCGGACTTTTGACTGAGTCGCCCGGGCTGTATGAGAAGATATCCGCTTATGCTAATCTTGATTATTTCTCGAGCTTCTATGATATGCCGGACAAACAGAGGAAAGACAATATAGAAAAATATCTCAAGATGTTTGGTCTCTGGCAGAGAAAGGATGATCTTGCAGGTACCTATTCCAAAGGTATGAAACAAAAACTTGCGCTGACCCGTGCTCTCATCCATGAACCCAGGAT
>JAZFRP010000204.1:0-3399 GCA_036445715.1 Candidatus Humimicrobiaceae bacterium
ATTATCAAATTGATTTTTTTATCAGTTTTTTTTGAAAGTTTATCTACCAGGTCTATTGTCCTTTCAATATTTTTCCTGGCAATAAGCCTGGTGGGCTGCAGGATTAAATAATCATCATCATCCATATCTAAAAACTTTTTGACTTCCATGGACCTTTTCCCGATTTTTTTAATTACTTCAAAGTCAAAAATATTAGGGATATATGTCGCTTCAATTTTTTTCTTATCATAGATCGATTTTTTGGCCAGGGTATTGATCACTACATGTTTAAGATTAGACAGGTCCGGAGGAAAATAATCATCCAGCATCTTTTCTACATTTGAACATAAAAATTGTTTTCTTTCCCAATAGAAATCATGATGCCTGGTAATGGCTTTTATATTATTTTCTGAGATGACTTCTGTAAGTGCGATAGCCAGGGGGATATTTAATGGTATTGTAAGGGCATTTTCTATACTGAGATATCCTATATTATTACTATCCAGGATCTTCAGGAATTTGTCCTTGATCGTATCCTTTACTTTGCCGATAGAGTCTATCAGTCTTCCAAGATCATTTTTTGTTGCCTTCATTTCCTCATTAAAAGAAATTTTCCTGATCTCTGCTACTTCAGTAAAATAATAGTCCATTTCCTCTATTGCAAAAAAGGTGGAGCTGTCTTCCCTGTCAAATTTTCCAGCGATATAGACCGGATCAAATCCTATCCTTTTATATGCACCGGCCCATTTATCCGCTTCTATTGAAACACCATCTACTCCTCCCAGTCTTGTCGAGATAATGGCTATCTTTTCCATTTTTCCCCCATAATACCGGATCAATAAATAGTAATTGTACGATTTGCTAAAATTATTTATTCCTGAAAAACTGATACTTTATTTATAATTAAGAGTACGGATCAGTGGAGTTCTGATTGGAGTTTGATAAACCTCATCACATCGCTTTTAGTGATTATTCCTTTTAATTTATTTCCGGACATGATGACAAGATGGCCAAGACCGATCTTGCCCATCTTTTTTATGGCCTCGGAGATCTCTATGGACATATCGACTTTCTCATTTTCGTCAATTGTTTTCACGATATCTCCCACCCTGGTTTCCGGCCATTTTTGCCTTTCTATCGACTTGACATCATGCAGGGATATGATCCCGATGAGCCTTTCACTTCTAAGATCCTCAACTACGGGAAATCTTCCAAACCTGTATCTCATAAAATATTCATCTATAAGTTCCTGCAGGCTTATATCTTTTTCAACCAGTACAATATCATCATTCATAACATCCCCGACCTTGACCCCTTTAATGGAAGTCTCAAAAACTAGCTGCCTGTATCCCATTTGTGCAGAAGATTGAAGAAACCATCCGATGAATGCAAACCACACTCCATTTAAAAAATTCCTGGTAAATAAAAAGAATATACCAACTGCAATTATTAAAAAACCGATAACCCGGCCAGTGGTAGATGCTATCAGGGTGGCTTTCTTAATATTATCTGTTACTTTCCAGATGATCGAACGAAGCACCCTTCCTCCATCAAGGGGATACCCCGGAAGCATATTAAATATCCCGAGTATTATATTGATGATAGTAAGATATCTTACAGGTTCCCTTATAATTTCATACTGGCGGGTTAACAGCCAGATAATGCCAAATAAAATTGCCAGTACAAAACTGGCTGCAGGTCCTGCAATAGCCATTATAAATTCATTTTTCGGAGTCTCCGGTTCCTTCTCGATCTGGGCCATCCCTCCAAAAAGAAAAAGTGTTATTCTCCCTACAGGAGTTCCCTGACTTTTTGCTACAAGTGAATGACTCATCTCATGGACCAGGACAGAAGTAAAAAACAGGATCACGGTAATAAAGGTCACGATCGCAATAATGCCATTGTTTGCACCCGGTAATACAGCTGGAAAATAATTGAAGCCGAAATAATACGCAAAAAGAGCAAATACGATAAACCAGCTAAAATCCAACCTGATCTCTATTCCAAAGACCTTAAACAATTTTAATGAAGACCTGAACATCTGTTTTCCTTATATTTTTTTTGAAACTTTATATTATGTAGAAAAAAATGAACACATTAAGGTTCACCTGCAGTATTTATAGATATATTATATCCTTTTGTATTAAAAAATTAAAATATGTATGATTTATGATATTGTCAAATACAAATATGATAAAATATAGGATATGGTAATTTTATGCAGATCAATATCTTTTGGACCGGTTTCTATCGTATGGTTGGGATTATATAATTGGTAATATTTTTATGAAACGCTAGATCGAAGGGATAAATGATGCTTTTAGAAAGATTTCTTACAGAATTTAGTTTTGACCTTTCAGTCTTTATTTTTGATATCATAATTCCCTGCACGCTTGCCATGATATTCGGGGGCGCAATAGGTCTTCAAAGAGAAAGACATGAGAGGCCGGCCGGTTTAAGGACCCATACACTTGTATGCCTCGGCTCCACTGTGTTTACACTTGTATCATATCTTGGTTTCACCTCATTTGCAGGGATTGATGCTTCAAGGATCGCTGCAGGAATTGTGACAGGGATCGGGTTTATCGGGGCCGGAGTCATATTCAGGCAGGGTCCGCTTGTGAAAGGTGTAACAACCGCTGCAAGTATATGGATCGTTGCAGCTATCGGAGTTTCACTGGGAGTAAAACTATATTATCTGGCTATTATCACTGCAGTACTCGGATTTTTGATATTAAGTATCCTTAAATCCTTTGAGTCCCGGATAATAAGGACACCTAATTATAATTTGAAAATAAGTACTGCAGCGGATTTTGACAATATTGATAAGATCCTGGACTCATTCAGGGGCCTTAGCCGGAACATTAAAACCAAAAAATATGAATTTGATCCTATAGCAAATACAAAGACATACAGTTTTCATATTCACAGCAAATTACCTGATTTTTCCGATAAGATCATGGAAAAAGCCGGAAAAATAGAAGGTGTGACCGGGATAACTATAAATTAGCACGAGATGAGATTTATAGCAGATATCATGGTGGGCAAACTTGCCCGCTATTTAAGGATAGCAGGGTATGATACAGCCTATTTTAATGATGCCGGCGATGACTTTATCCTGAAAACCGCAATAGATGAGGACCGGATAGTCCTCACAAGGGACACACTTATGCTGGAGCGCAGGCAGTTCAAAGATGGAACCATAAAATCAGTATTTATATCAGCTGATGATATAAGGAATCAATTGCTCCAGATCTGTTCGGAACTAAGTATCAGTCTCGAGCCGGATCTCAAAAGATGCCTTATATGTAATGACCTGCTGGTAAAAGTATTAAAAAAGGATGTCCGCAGCAAGGTCCCTCCATATGTTTACGGCTCACAGGATGATTTTATGCACTGTAGGAGATGTGAAAAATACTA